>CAZKCR010000023.1:0-18497 GCA_964551055.1 uncultured Anaeromusa sp.
TATTGTAGTAGCCGCCATACTGAAATAGGTCCGCAAAAAGGCCGTTGAGAAAACAAACTGTTTTCTCAACGGCCTTTGCCTATTCATTCAATATCTTTTTAAGGCGCCACAACGATAGGCAGAACATACTGCGCCACCGCCACAAAGTGGGCGGCGCTGCCACCCATAACAAACAAATGCCAAACAGCGTGATTATACGGAATCCGTTTAAAAAGATAAAATACCGCCCCCACCGTATAAAGCACACCGCCAAAAGCCAGCCAGAACATGCCTTCCGGCGCCAATGCCGCCGCCAATGGCTGCAGAAAAAAGACAATCAGCCAGCCCATAAACAGGTAGCAAAGAGTAGCCGTTTTTTTAAAACGATTGACAAAGAAAAGCTGAAAAACGATACCTACTGCTGCCAAGCCCCAGACAATGCTAAAGATGGTCCAACCTAAGAGGCCATGCAGCACCACCAGCGCAAACGGAGTGTATGTACCGGCAATCAAAAGATAAATCGCCGCATGATCAAAGATCCGCAGACGATGCTTTCGTTTTTCATTTTGAAAGCTGTGATACAGCGTAGAAGCCAAATACAACAAGACAAGCGACGCTCCATAAATACTGAAGCTGACTACATGCCACAACCCGCCATACACATACGCTGAGACAACTAAAAAAACCAAGCCAGCTGCAGCTAACGCCGTACCCACGCCATGGGTAAGCGCATTCACACGTTCTTCCACTGGTCGTCACTCCCCCCTTGCTGACGTATTTCATCCTAAGCTTTATTATACCATACAGCTTGGCGAAACAATAAACAGAGAAACATTAGGCAAATCTGCAAAAAGCGGTGTTTACGCCATAAAATCAGAACGCAAACACCGCTTTCTTTATAAAACTACGATTTCAGAAACCGACTGCGCCAGTTGTTAAAACGTGCGGTCAATTTTTCCACTACCACGAATAATACGGGAATCAGAAAAATCCCCAGTGCCGTTGCCATAAACATACCGCCGACAACCGCTGTTCCCATGGAATTTCTGGAACCGGCACCGGCGCCAGTAGCAATCGCCAAAGGCAAACAGCCGATAATAAAGGCGAAAGACGTCATCAGAATAGGCCGCAAACGCAGCTTAGCCGCTTCAATGGCCGCATCCATAAGAGGCATACCTTTATCAAAACGTACTTTGGCAAACTCAACAATCAAAATCGCATTTTTCGCAGCTAAGCCAATCAGCATGACCAAACCGATCTGCATATAAATATTGTTTTCTTGACTAAAAATATATTGGAACAAGAATGCGCCAAAAATCCCGGTAGGCACGGAAAGCAGCACCGCAAACGGCACACTCCAACTTTCATAAAGAGCCGCCAAGCACAGAAAAACGAATACAATCGCTAGGCCAAACACAATGGGAGCTCTGCCACCGGAAACCTTTTCTTCTCGGCTCTGTCCGGACCATTCATACGTATAGCCGCTCGGCAGCACTTCTTTGGCCACTTCTTCCAGTGCGGTCATCGCCTGGCCGGAGCTATAACCGGCAGCCTGCGTGCCATTAATTTTTACCGCTTTATAGCCATTATACCGAGAAATATTTGCGGCCGCTTTCGTTTTCTTCGGTGTCACCAACGTATTCAAGGGCACCATAGTATTGCTGGAGTTCTTGACAAATAGATACCTCAGTGCATCCACATCCCCGCGGAATGGGGCTTCCGCTTGTGCAATTACCTTGTAGCTGCGGCCGAATTTATTAAAATCATTAACCTGCAATCCACCTAAAAAGACTTGCAGCGTAGAGAATATATCATCTACATTAACGCCTAGCTTTTCTGCTTTTTCCCGATCTACTTCAAACTCGTAGCCAGGCGTCTCCGTCGTAAATGTAGTTGTCACAGACGCAATCTCTGGCCGCTCTTTGGCGGCGGCAATAAACTGCTGCGTAACTGAATCCAGCTTCTCCAGCGTGCCGCCGCTGCGGTCTTCTAGCATGAATGTATAACCACCTACACTACCAAGACCAGGCAGTGATGGAGGAGCAAAGGGAATCACTCGACCTTCCGCCATTTGCGCTCCACTCGCAAACGCCTGCTTAACAAGACTTTTCACCTGTGTTTGATCACTGGTTCGTTCCGACCAAGGAGACAACGATACAAAAATAGTGCCCCCATTTGCTTTCGCACTGCCTCCCATAAGATCAAATCCGGAAATCGCCATAACATTATCAACGCCCGACTGTTTGCCTATGGTAGCAGATACTTCTTTCATAAATTGCTCCGTCCGATTCAATGAGGTAGACTCCGGCAGAGCCACAGAAATCATATACCGTCCTTGATCTTCATCCGGAACAAACGAACTGGGAACAAGTGTGAATAATACGCTCAACATTCCCACGATTCCCACCAACAGCATTATACATAGACGTCCCCTTGGAATCATCCATCCCAGGCGTTTTCCATATCCGTCGGTTTTTTTCTCAAGCCATCCGTTAAATTTCTCAAAAAAACGCCCCAGCCATCCCTGATGTGCATCTGGATCATGAGGCTTTAATAGCAACGTACATAATGCAGGCGTTAACGACAGCGCGACAATCGCCGATAACGCCATAGAGACCGCAATTGTCAATGCAAATTGCCGATACAAAATCCCCATCATGCCGCCGAAGAATGCCACCGGAATAAATACCGAAGCCAATACAAAGGCGATAGCTACTACCGGACCAGATACTTCCTGCATAGCCAGCTTGGTGGCATCTATAGGAGAAAGCCCCTTATAACGCATATGGTGTTCAACCGCTTCAATAACAACAATTGCATCATCCACTACCAGACCAATGGCCAATACCATGGCAAAAAGCGTCAATGTATTGATCGTGAAGCCCATCAAAACAAAGGCTCCGAAAGTCCCTATCAACGATACAGGGATAGCTAGCACTGGAATTAATGTTGCCCGCCAGCTTTGCAAAAACAAAAATACTACTAACACAACTAAAAGCATTGCCTCGGCAAATGTTTTTGCCACTTCCACAATGGATTCGTCAACAAAGCGGGTATTATCTACTACGGTTGTATATTTCATGCCCGCAGGGAAATCTTTTGCTAATCTATCCAAGGTTGCTTTAACTTCGCCAACAGTCTGCAACGCATTAGCATCGCTAGTCAATTTAACCGCAAAACCAGACGCCGGATGTCCATTTAATTCGCTAGAGTAGGAATAGTCTTTACTTCCCAACTCAATGCGCGCTACATCCTTTAGTCGAACAAACGAACCATCTGTTTGCGAGCGAACAACTATATTCTCAAATTCTTTAGGATCGTCTAAACGACCTTTTACGCGCGTTGTATATTGATAGTCTTGCTTTCCAGCAATAGGCATTTGTCCCAAGCTGCCAGAAGCCGCTTGTTGATTCTGGTTTTGTATAGCTGACTTTATTTCTGAAGTGGAAATCCCTAAGCGCGCCATTTTTTCCGGCTGTAACCAGATACGCATACTGTAATCAGAACCAAAAGCCATGATATCGCCTACACCGGAAATCCGTTTCAGCTCATCTACAATATAAATACTGCCATAATTTTTCAAAAACTTAATATCATATTGATTATTCTCCGACCAAAGCGTAAATACCATTGCTGTATCTTGCGACGCTTTACGGGTGCTTACCCCCAAATCTTGCACAGATGACGGCAAGGCCGGAGTTGCTTCAGACACACGGCTCTGGGTCTGGACCGAAGCCATATCTGAATTCTTGCCAGACTCAAATTGAATATTTAGAGAGTAGGAGCCTGCATCCGAACTGGTAGAAGACATGTATACCATGCCTTCGGCACCATTCACTTTGTCTTCTACAATCTGGGCCACTGACTGATCAATAACATCTGCATTGGCCCCTTGATAGGTAGCACTTACAGATACTGTCGGCGGCGATATATTGGGATACTGCGCAACAGGCAGTTGGACCGCTGCCAACAGTCCTGCAATAGTAATAATCAACGACAGCACAATCGCAAAAATTGGCCGTTCGATAAAAAACTTAGCCATGCTGATTCCTCCTCAGACTCTTTCTCAAATAGATTCCGGAGAAAGCAGCGTAACCGACATCTGCGCTCCCTGTTTCACCTTGTCAACGCCTTCTACAACCACCCGATCTCCTGCAGCCAGGCCGGATTCGACAATATACCAGTTACCTACTTTCTCTCCTAGTTTAACTGGCCGGCTTTCTGCAGCATTGCTTTCCGTAACTACTGTAACAAAGGTATTATCCAGCATCTCCTTCACAGCGCGTTGCGGCACCAGCAAGGCGTTAGGGCGAAGTTCTCCCTGTGCCACAATTTTGGCAAAAAGACCGGGAAGCAACATTTTTTGCGTATTTGTGAAAGCCGCTTTCAGAGTAATCGTTCCCGTAGTATCGCTGACGCCTTTATCCACTTGCTCTACTTGACCCAATTCCGGATAAGTCGAACCATCCCCAAGCAGCAGCTTCAACTGACTACGGAAGGCCTCCGGTAAAACACCATTCCCCTGTCTCACCAGCTTCAAATATTCATTTTCACTCATACTGAACTGCACCCACACCGGATCCAGCGAAGAAACGGTCCCCAACGTTGTGGAACCGGCAACCACAAACTGCCCCACGCTGACGTCATTCACATCAATCCGACCGTCAACTGGCGAAACAATTAATGTATCCTCGCGATTTTCCGTGGCTTCCTGCAAGTTAGCTTCATTCATAGCCACATCGGCTTCATTCTGCTCTACTTGAGAGCGATACGAATCCAGGGTTTGCTGCGACACTCCCTGTACAGAGCCTAAGTACTCGTAGCGTTCTAAATCACGCCGCGAATTAGCCAACGTCGCCCGCGACTTGGTTAGCGTAGCCTGCGCTGACCGAATAGCCGATTGATACTGCTTGTCATCGATGCGAAAAAGTGGTTGTCCCTTTGTTACAACCGCTCCGCCCTGTACCATCTTGGCAACGACAACACCGCCCACTTTGGAAAGGATTTTCACTTCATCCTTGGCCTTAACTTGGCCTACAAATTCGTACGATACCCGCGCATCCTGCTGTTGAACTTGCACCGCTTTAACCGCTACGGCCTGCGCAGCTTGGGTTTTAGCGCCTCCGCCCAACCAGCCGGCCTTGTAGCCTACCAGCCCCAGGCATACTACTACCACGCCGATAATTGCACAATACTTTTTTGACATGTTTTTTTGCATGACGCACGCAACCCCTTTTTTCCCACTTTTGCTGTTTTATTGTAGCAAGACCGAGTGACAGTTTTGTTACAGTTTGATGGCCCCTCTATGTCGGAAGTCAAAAATACAAACCAAGAAAAAAGAAAAAGCCATGCCGGGCAGGCATAGCTTTTTGAGTTTTAGAAGCTTATTCCACTGGGCGACCCATGGAGTGCTCCAACTTTGCTTTATTGATATTATAGTCATACAACGCTTGGAGACTATCCCGTTTGGCCTGATCTAAAGACAATACTGAATCCCGCAGGTCTAGATTGGTGCCAACGCCAACTTCATAACGCATTTTTTGGATGCTCAGGCTTTCCTCCGCCTGCTGAATAGCCACTTTGTTGGTCTCAATCCGTTTAGCCGCTTCTTGCATACTCAAGTAGTACTGACGTACCTCCAGCAAGACAGCATCTTCTTCCTTGCCTTTTTGTTCCGCAACCATGTTCAAGTTGTGTTTGGCCTGTTCCACCTGCGCTCCGGTTACGCCGGAGTCAAACACATTTAGCGAGGTGGTCAGAGAAACCGACCAGTTGCTGTTTTTCGAACCTGGAAAGTCTTCGTCATTCCAACCTTGAGCCGCTGACAAATTTACTGTGGGACGATAGCCGCTGCGCGCTACATCGATGCCCTCTTTAGCACTGTTAAGTTTCGCCTTATATTGAGCAATCTCCGGACGATGCTCTTTAGCATAAGCTAAGCACTCTTCCAATGATAGGGGATAGACGTCAGAATTGAAGGCATCCTTTAGTTCCAGTTCGGTACCGTGAGGCAGCTGTAATTCATTATTCAAAGCCGCTACGGCATTGCGATAGTTGTTTTCCGCCTGCACCTGGCTATCCTGCGCTTTAGCCAAGTCAACCTGACTTGTCAGCACATCCAGCTTAGCCACCATGCCGGCGGCATATTTATTTTCCACCAGTTTCAAATGGTCTTCATAGTTTTTGGTGGTATCTTGGCTTACCTGCCATATTTTCAAATATTCCAATACCGTCAGATAGTCACTCACAACATTCAGCTTAATTTGCTGTCTCGCTGCATCCACATCCAAATCGGCAACACGCAACGCCTCTTCGGCCTGCTTGATTTTCCCTTCTAGGCTGCCGCCGCTATATACCGGCAGCGTTAGCGCCACTTTATTCTGAAAGCTATTTACGCTTTGAGCCACTGTATCCGTATGGGTGAAGGAAGCGGAAAGGCCTTTGTTATTTTTCGCTTCTTTCAAACTCCAATAGCTTTTTTCACGGGCTTCTTTGGCGTAAGACAAGTCATAATGCTTAGACAACGCCCTCTGAACGCTTTCCTCTAACGACAGTTGCATTGACGCCGCTCCAGCATACGCCGTTCCCAACAAGCTGACGCAAAACAGGGCGGTCACGCCCCCAGCAAGCAATTTTTTCATAGGTACCTCCCAAATACAGGCTTCAAGAAGCCATCCCTAGCTTCTTACCTTTCAATTGCTGTTATTGTACCAAATGTACGTGACAGATTTGTTACAGTTTTTATTTTCTTTTTGTTCACAGAACGACATCAACGCCACGCCTGCGGATTCAGACCTTGCAGCTCTTCTAGAACAAACAGTCCGTCTTTGCGCACTAAACATCCGTCAAACCAAATCTCTCCGCCGCCGTACGCCGGCGTCTGCATGCAGACCAAATCCCAATGAATGGCGGAACGGTTACCGTTATCCGTATTCTCATAGGCATTGCCCGGTGTGAAATGGAAACTGCCGGAAATTTTTTCATCAAACAAAATATCGCCCATCGGCTTAGTGATATGGGGATTGACTCCCAAGGCAAATTCACCGATATAACGAGCGCCTTCATCAGTATCCAAAATCTGATTCAACTGTTCTGTATGATTGGCTGTAGCTTTCACAATCCGCCCTTGGGCAAATTCCAGACGCACATTTTCAAAAGTTACTCCTTGGTACACACTCGGACAGTTGTAGGAAATCACTCCGTTCACCGAATTTTTCACTGGAGCTGTAAACACTTCACCATCGGGAATGTTGCGTAAACCACAAGATTTGCTCACAGCAACGCCTTCCAGAGAAAATGTTAGATCGGTTCCTTGACCCAAAATGCGCACTTCTTTCGTTTCTTCCATAAGGTTAAGCAACGGTTCTTCCGCTTCGGCCAGGCGGGCATAATCTAAATTTGTGACCTGAAAATAGAAATCCCGAAAAGCCGCCGTGCTCATGCCGGACATCTGCGCCATCGCCGCATTAGGATAGCGCAGAACGCACCATTTCGTGCGGTTAACCCGTACCTCCGAATGCACCGGATGCCACCACAAACGCTGGTAAAACTGCGACTGCTCCTGTGGCAAATCCGCCATCTCGCTATGGTTATAGTACGCTCGCAGACCTATGTAAGCATCCATTTCTTCCATCCGCGCCTTTTCCCAGGCGGCAATACGTTCAATCTGTGAAGCTCCGCACTGCCTCAGCAGTTCTCGCTGCAACACCATATTTTTCACGCTTACAAAGGGAATGCCGCCAGCCTTGTACGCTGCAGTCACCAACTCTTGTGCTAAGTCTTCACCGCCGTCGAAAACCTCGATTAAAATCTTTTCATCCGGCTGCAACGCCACTGAATAATTGATGAGATTTCCAGCCAGCTGTAAAATACGTTCTTCCGCCATGATCGTTCCTCCTATTTCTACACCATATCCAGGGTATCACTCCCATAAATAGCAAGCCGCCAAGTGCCGTTCCGAGGACACCGTCTGCAACGCCGGCCTCTCTAGCCGACAGCGTTCCATAGCCTTAGAGCAGCGCGGCGCAAAAGCGCAGCCCGCCGGCGGATTAGCCGGCGAAGGCACGTCTCCTTGCAATACAATGCGCTCCCGTTTGCGCTTGGGATTCGCTGCAGGAATCGCTGAAAGCAAAGCCTGCGTATAAGGATGTAAAGGATGCTTATACAATTCTTCCGCCGGCGCGTACTCCAACAGGCGCCCCAAGTACATAACCCCTACCCGGTCGCTAATGTGACGCACCACCGACAAGTCATGGGAAATGAACAGATAGGTCAGTCCCAACTGCTGCTGAAGCTCCTGCAGCAAATTGAGAATCTGCGCTTGTATGGAAACATCCAACGCCGAAACCGGTTCATCGGCAATAATTAATTTAGGACGCAGCGCCAAGGCCCGGGCAATGCCGATTCGCTGCCGCTGGCCGCCGGAAAACTCGTGAGGATACCGGCTTCCATACTCTAGGGGCAAGCCGCATAATTCGAGCGTTTCCCGCACTCTTTGACGAATCTCGTTTGCATCCTTCATGCCATGAGCCGCCAACGCCTCGCCAACAAGATCAAATACACACATGCGCGGGTTCAATGACGCATAGGGGTCTTGAAAAATCATCTGAAAATCCCGACGCTTGCGGCGCAAAGCCGCACTCCCCAACGCCGCTAAGTCCTCACCCTCAAAAAAAATCCGCCCTGCCGTCGGCTCCATAAGACGTAAAATCGTACGTCCTGCCGTTGACTTGCCACAGCCGGATTCGCCCACTAAGCCAAAGGTTTCTCCCGGAAAAAGAGAAAACGAAAGATCATCTACGGCTTTAACTTGTCCTATTATCTTGCCATTTAAACCGCCGCGCACATCAAAGTATTTCTTTAGGCCTTTCACTTCTAAAATCGGTGTTTGCACCGCGATTCTCCCCCCTTTCTCCATACAGCCAGCAGCGGCAGTAGCGACCATCCGCCATCTGTTCCAGCAAGGGCCTATGTTGTCGACAACGTTCTACGGTGTGAGGGCAGCGAGGTCCAAACCGACACCCCTCCGGCATGCAGTGCAATGACGGCACCTGCCCGGGGATGGGCTGCAAACGCTCTTCCTTATGGTCATGCCAAGGTATGGATTGCAAAAGGCCACGGGTATACGGATGCTGCGGCGCGTCGAACAATACCGCCACGCTGGCTTCCTCCACGACTTGGCCAGCATACATAACGACAACCCGGTCGCATAGTTCCGCAACCACGCCCAGATCATGCGTAATGAGCAAAATACCCACGTCAGTCTCGTCCCTCAGGTTACGCAATAATTCCAAAATTTGCGCCTGAATGGTCACGTCCAGAGCAGTTGTCGGCTCATCGGCAATCAAAAGGCGCGGCCGACACGCCAAGGCCATAGCAATCATCACTCGTTGCCGCATACCGCCAGACAGTTGGTGCGGATATTCCCGGCAAATTTCCTGTGGTCTGGGAATGCCTACCTTGGTCAGCATTTCCACAGATAAATCCCGCGCCTCCTGCCGGGACACTTGACGATGCAGCAGCGACACTTCATCAAGTTGCTGTCCAATAGTCTGCACGGGATTTAGCGATGTCATCGGCTCCTGAAAGACCATGGAGAGTATATCACCGCGCAAAGAACACATACTTTTTTCCGACAGCGCCAACACATCGGTTCCGTCTACAATCACAGTCCCGGATACATGCGCCCGTTCTTCCAAAAGACGCATAATCGCCAAAGCCGTCACCGACTTGCCACAGCCGGACTCTCCCACTAAACCTACAATTTCGCCGGCTTGCAGATGAAAAGACAAGTCTGCTACCGCCGCAACAGCCTGCTCTCCTTCACCAAAAGAAATATCTAAGTTCTGAACCTCTAAAATTCTTTGCGCCATCAGTTCTGTATCCCCCGCCTTATTTTAACTACTATGCATATTCGCTAAGTATAACGCCCTTCCCTGCCGCGTCCGTAAGGAGCCGTCTTATTCCATAGAAGAATAAGGTAGAAGCTAGAAGAAAAACAGAAGCGGCCAAATAAAAAAGCAGACTGCCAGGAAAATTAATCTCCCTGAGCCAATCTGCTGTCGCTTACAAATTAATGAATCGCTTTTTTCTTAAATCGCCCGCCCATGACCTCATGGACATCCGAAATGGTCACAAAAGCCGTCTCATCCCATTCGCTGATAATCGACTTTAATTTTGCCACTTCCAAGCGCGTTATTACACAATACAAAACCGGTTTTTCTTCCTTGCTGTATCCGCCTGTCGCATGTAGTACCGTGACGCCTCTGCCAAGTCGCGCCATCAAGGCATCGCGGATATCTTCCATTTGGTCGGAAACAATGTACACCGCTTTTGATTCGTCCAAGCCGCGCAAGGTAATATCGATAACCTTAAAGGCTACAAAATAGGTCACAAGAGAATACATAGCCTTGTCCCATGAAAAAATAAAACCGGCAGCGGTCAAGATAAACAGATTGAAAAACATGATGATTTCTCCAATAGAAAAGCTGGTGCGCTTGTCCAAAAGGATGGCTATCATCTCCGTGCCGTCTGTGCAGCCGCCATGACGAATAATGATGCCGATGCCGACACCAATAGTAATACCGCCGAATACAGCCGCCAAAAACAAGTCGTTGGTCACTTCTGGAATCGGTGTAAACACGCCAACCCAAAAAGCCAAAGAAATGATGGAAAACAAAGTGGAAAAAGCAAAAGTCTTACCGATTTGCGTATAACCCAGATATAAAAACGGTAAATTCAAGAGCACTAGAAATACACTCAAAGACCACCCCGTCAAATAGCTAGCCATAATTGAAATACCGACAATGCCGCCGTCAATGATATTATTGGGCACCAAAAACACTTCCAGGCCGGCTGCGGCAATCACCGAACCGATCCCCATAAGTACTATGTTTTTCACCCGCTGCACAACTGTTATTTTTTTTGTCATATAAGACCTCCCTTATTCGATAAACCTACCTCATTACGAGATAAAAGAAAAGCTCGTACCACAATTGCAGCGGCCGAGCTTTTCCATTCCTCATTTCACTTTCAAAAACGAGCACTCAACCAACTACTTTTCGCAACACTGCTCAAGAAAACTTATGGTACTTCTCTTTCTTAGCACCACAGATCGGACAAAAATCTTCTGTTTTATCAGTTACCGTATGTCCGCAAATTTCGCAAACAAAAACGTCACTATATTGTACATCTTTGCCTTCTTTAACTACGTCTTGCGCACCTTTAAACAGTGTCGCATGCGTTTTTTCAGCTTCCAGAGCAAAATGACAGCTGCGTTCCGCTCCTTTTTCCCCTTGAAACTGTGCCGCATTTAAATATACCGGATACATTTGGTGGATTTCATGTAGTTCGCCATCAAGCGCTCCCTGCAAATTTTCAGCTGTTTTCCCCGTACCGAAGACAGCGCCGGCAAATACTGCCGAATCTTTAACAACCGTCCCCATTTCCCTAAAATGATTGGTGGCATGAACTTGCTCTGCATAAGCTACAGCCTTGAAAAGATTGGCAATTTTAGGGAATCCTTCTTTGCGGGCGACCTCTCCCCACCATAGATAGCGCATATGAGCCATGCTCTCGCCACCGTAGGCTGACCGCAAAAACTCCAAGGTCATATCATTTTTCACAGCCATTTTGTTTCCCCCTTATGCATATTGGCAGGTTTGGTTAATCCCTCTCCTGCTAAACCGCCTTCAGCATTGTATGCCAGGCAGATTATTTATTAAATTCGCGTCAAGCGAAAAAACACCTTTTTTTAAATAGGCCATTCCTAAAATGATTACTATTTTGCACATGCTTTTCTATTGCTGCTCAAAAGAGCCAACAAAAGAAGCAAACTCGCTGTCAAAAGAAAAACTGGGCGAATCCCCCAGCTAGCGCTGATGAAGCCTCCTATTAACGGTCCTGTCATGCATCCTAATTGATTAGCGGTAGTAGTCAACCCGAATAGACGACCACGAAAATTTTCGTTTGACGACTGTACGGCAATCGTATTAATAGCCGGAAACACTCCGACTACAAAAAAGCCAAACAACGCTTGCAACACACTGAATTGCACGATATCCGCCGCAAAGAACTGCAGCGCATTCCATATGGCAGCACCTAAAAAAGCGATTTGCAAAATAAGAGCAAAACCTTTTTTCTGACCTAAGCGGCCCCACAAAGGCGCTGCCACCGCACCGGCAATACCAGCAATACTGCAAACAATACCGGCAGTCAAAGCTACCCCTTCCAGATCTCCCTGGAGTTCTGCCACAAATAGAGATAGCAATGGCTGCAGCACCAACGTAACCAGTTGCACTCCAAACATCAAGAACAGCATGCGCACCAAGGTTTTGTTGTTCCAGGCTTCCCGAAAATCATCAAGAACGCTGCCCTGCTGGGACGCCGGAGCCTGCGGCGGTTCTTTAACCCAAGCCGCCACGGCCAAGGTACCGATGAAAATAACAGCAGCAGCCACCACAAAGGACATCCGCATACCGAATACATGTGACAACGCGCCACCCGCCAAAGGGCCGGCAATACCTCCCAAAAGCAGCGCCGTTTGCATGAAGCCTAGGTTGGAACCCAAGCGTTCCGGCGGCGAAGTGGAAGCTACAATCGCCAGCGACGCCGGTACGAAACCATTGGCAAATCCTTGTAGTAATCGCACTACAAGCAGTTCCCAGGGATTCCGTACAAAAGCTCCCAAAAAATAAACTGTTGCTAAACTAAAACCAGCCCGCAGCACCATGCGCCGCTTACCGCTGCGATCCGCCCGCCGTCCCCAATAAGGAGCCATGACAGCTGCAACAAAAAAAGTAATAGAAAAAATAAACCCGGTCCACCAGTGAACTTCTTCTGTAGTAACGCCTATTTCCAGCAAATACAATGGTAAAAAAGGCGTCAGCATAGTGTAACTTGCTCCTGAGAACATGCACGCCATAGCCAACAGCCAAACTGTTCGCTGCCAATGCACAGTTTCACACCCCCTACAAAGCTTTCTACAGCCCTGCGGGACTGCTTTTTATTGTATATTTTAGTCTATCTTATCTCTTTCAAAAGGGCAATGTCATTATTTTCAAGCTTACTGCAGCTCTCGACTCCCAAGTAGCTCTTATACATAAGTCCTAGGCCTAACGCACCAGTATCCATTGACAATAGACTCTGTTATCTATATACTGTCTTTATAGATATTAATTTTTGCTAAGGCAAACTTCGCGAAAGCGGAGGACGCAAAGCCATGGGTCTACAGGAGGTTCTCCCATGACCGCCAGGCTGCCAAAAGATATTATTTAGTCTTTTGTCTGCTTCTCCGCGCTCAAGAGTTGCCAGTCGACAAAGGAGCGTTTATTATGAAAAATGGATCTTCTGCCATGGAGTCATTGCAAAGT
This sequence comes from uncultured Anaeromusa sp., assembly GCA_964551055.1. GTDB lineage: Bacteria > Bacillota > Negativicutes > Anaeromusales > Anaeromusaceae > Anaeromusa. The sequence goes on from CAZKCR010000023.1 coordinate 13,350, forward strand.
CTAGAAACGTTTTTCACTAGTATTTGCAAGGATGCTGTTCTTTCAGCGCATGTGCAAAAACATTCGCAGGAAATTATTGACGCCATGTTGCATATTACAAAAAAGTAAGCTAAACAAAAGCCCTGCTGCTTCCGTTTCAACGGCAAGCAGCAGGGCTTTTTAGATCAGCTTCTAATACACTTTTTATGCTTCTGTAATCTCGGAAAAATAAATAACGGTGACCATGTCCTCCATTGTCAGCGCTTTGTTGTAAATGCTTTCAAAAAACCGCAATAACGCTTCCACTGAATCAATATCCGGATTCTGATGCTGCAAGTCTTCCATCGTCAACTGGGAAAAGCGTTTTGTTTTAGTTCGATCCACACTGGCAGCATACAGCTTGCGTTTAGGCCCCATGCGCTTACCAACAGTAATCCAGACTACTGAATTTTCCGGGTATATGTTGCGTACATCTCCTAAACGAACTGTACAATTTTTAGTCCGGGCCACAAGCAATTTCTCATGATGCGGCGATTGAAAGTTAAGAGCAAACATAATATCCCCCTTTAGCAACAGTCACTTTTATTTGTAATCAGTATAGCTTTTTTTGTACAGCATTGCAAAACAATCATTTGCTTTTTTCATTTCAAACGCCATAAAACTGAAACCTTTCTGCAGCTTCATTGGAGCAAATCTTTACGTCAAACGCCGCAGCACTTCTACCAGTCGCATATCACACAAAAAACCTTGCATATTGCCCATGTAGCGATTATGCCGCGCTCTCTCCGACAACTCCTGCAGCCAATCGCGCCGCTCAGTCAGCGCCGGCTTTCTTACTGTCATGCCCGGGGCTACGCGCTGCGAATCGAATGTCAGCATAGCATGCTCATACCGAGATAGCACGCCTTCTTGGTACAATCGGGCCGACAAATCGCAAAGTTCTCCAAAAGAGGCATCTGTAGGATCATAATCCATGCGCAACTCCGCCCAAAAGGGAGCTTCACTGGTCCTGCCCATTCCGACTTTCTCCAAAGTAACCTCGTATTCTGTATTTCCATCTTGCAAGTCAAGCTGTTCCCAAGGCGGCAAATTTAATATCGACTCTTTTTTTTTCACAGTCCCACCCGCCATTCATTATTTGTTTTTTCTATTATTTCTAAACAAATTGCTAAAATCCTCCTGACATTTTTTGTAAAACACAGTTTGTTTATAATTCGACAGCTTTTTTCTAGTAGACAAAATTAACTTTTCCAGTGTATGATATAAAAAACGTCTAATATGTGACAATTAAAAAGTCAATTGGCAACGAAGCCTCGGTGAATTGTTAACAAAAACATTCACCGGGGCTTTTTATTATTTGCTCTTAGCCGTAAAATAACTTTCTCCTATAGCAGCTCTCCAAGAAAGGATAAGGTGATCGCGTATGATTCAACTATCGCAAATCCACAAATACTTTGGCAGCCTCCATGTACTCAAAGGCGTTGATCTCTCCATTGCTGCCGGTGAAAAAATTGTCATCATCGGCCCCAGCGGCTCCGGGAAAAGCACGTTGATCCGCTGTATCAATCTCTTAGAACGACCTACAGAAGGTTCCGTGGTGGTTTCCGGCACCGATTTAACAGCGCCAAACGCAGACATCGCCAAAATTCGTCAGTCGATGGGCATGGTGTTTCAACAGTTTAATCTGTATCCGCACATGACAGTATTGGAAAATCTCACGCTGGCCCCTGTCCGATTGCAAGGCGTTTCCCTAGAAGAAGCCAGAAAATCCGGCCTTGCTTATCTGGATCGGGTAGGTCTCAAAGAAAAAGCCGACTCCTATCCAGCGCAGCTTTCCGGCGGCCAGCAGCAGCGCGTAGCCATTGCTCGGGCTCTTAATATGCATCCCCAAGTCATGCTCTTTGACGAACCAACTTCCGCTTTGGATCCGGAAATGATTCAGGAAGTACTGGATGTCATGACTTCCTTAGCTGACGAAGGCATTACGATGATAGTAGTCACCCACGAAATGGGCTTTGCCCGCAAGGTGGCTGATCGGGTCATCTTTATGGATGACGGTTGTATTCTAGAAGAAAATGATCCAGAAAGCTTTTTCACCAATCCACAGAACGAACGCACCCAGTTATTCCTTAGCCGCATTAATCATGCGTAATCATAAAACTTCAAAATCAAAGGAGACGATGTGTGATGAAAAAGAAACTATTAGGACTTCTTGCTGTTTTTGCCATGTCGGCTGTGCTTTTGACCGGCTGCGGCAGTTCTCCCGCGGCCAAATCAGGCGATGCCGCGGCTGCGCCAGACATCAAGGCTATTAAAGACCGAGGCGTGCTCAACGTCGGTGTAAAGGTTGACGTTCCCAAATTTGGTTTTAAAGATCCTCAAACAGGCAAGATTGACGGTATGGAAATTGACTTGGCCAAAAAAATGGCTAAAAAAATTCTTGGCGATGAAAACAAAATCAACGTACAAGCTGTAACTGCAAAGACTCGCGGCCCTCTCTTGGATAACGGCGAAGTAGATTTCGTCATTGCTACCTTTACCATTACCGAAGAACGCAAGCAAAGCTATAACTTTTCCGACCCGTATTTTAGCGACGGCGTGGCTTTGATGGTCAAAAAGAATTCCGGTATTCAGAGCCTAAAAGATCTCAACGGCAAAAAAGTCGGTGTAGCTCAAAGCGCGACCAGCAAAAAAGCTCTTATTGACGAAGGTAAAAAACAAGGCCTGAACATCCAGTATCTCGAGTTTGGCACATATCCTGAAATCAAAACAGCGCTTGACTCCGGACGTATCGACTGCTTCTCCGTGGATGCTGCTATCCTCTTCGGCTACCTGGACGACTCAACGACCATCCTGCCCGATCGTTACAGTCCCCAGTTGTATGGCATCGCTTCCAAAAAAAGCAATACTGCATTAGCTAATCTAGCGAATGACACGGTAAATGAAATGAAAACGTCCGGTGAATTGGATAAGCTTATTCAAAAATGGGGGCTGAAATAATCATGGGCCCCTTTGCCTGGTTCAAATGGCAGGCGCTGTTTGTCGAATGGCCTGTTTTTCTGGAAGGTTTTGTCATGACAATCGCCTTATCCATCTTGGCGCTGCTCCTCTCTCTAGTGCTGGGCATCCTCTTTGGCGTCCTCGGTACGGCGCAATACCGACCCCTGCGCTGGCTAAACCGAGTCTATGTCGAATTCATCCAAAATACGCCGTTAGTCATTCAGATTTTCTTTTTATATCATGCGCTGCCTCATTGGGGCCTCATGCTGCCGGTCTTCACAGTCGGCGTCTTGGGTATAGGCTTCTATCACGGCGCCTATATCGCCGAGGTTGTCCGCGCCGGTATCCTGGCTGTTTCCAAAGGACAGCATGAAGCGGCTTATTCCCAAGGGTTTTCCTACTGGCAAGCTATGCGGTACATTATTCTACCGCAGGCCAAACGCATGGCCTATCCGCCATTGACCAATCAAGCGGTCAGTTTGATCAAAAACACCTCGGTCATGGCGATGGTTGCCGGAGGCGATTTGATGTACCAAGCGGATTCCTGGGCCAGCGCCAACCTATACTACGGCCCGGCCTATGTAATTACCGGTCTGTTATATCTGTCCTTGTGCTTCCCTTTAGCAACCTATGCACGTCGTATGGAGCGCCGCTTGGAGGTGTCGCTGTAATGTCAGAATTGTTGCAACCAGATATTCTCCGTTTTTTAGGAGAAGGCTTATTGACGACGCTCTATATCGCGGTAGCTTCCATCATTCTCAGTCTTATTTTGGGCACACTGTTGGGAATTGCTCGCTACTCCGGCCACGCCATAGCCGCGCCGTTGGCGGCCACGTATATTGAGGCAGTTCGTAATACGCCCCTTTTACTTTTCATTTTAGCCGCCCGCTTTATGACGCCTCTGCCCCCTATACAAGCCGGCGTAACTGCTATGACGGTTTTTACTAGCGCTATTATCGCCGAAATCGTCCGCGGCGGTTTGAACTCCATTTCGAAGGGGCAATGGGAAGCAGCTTCTTCTCAGGGATTTGGCTACTGGCAGACACTACGCTTCATCATTCTGCCCCAAGCCTTTCGTAATATGATTCCGCCCCTGGTTTCCCAATGCACCACCGTCATCAAGGATACTTCCTTTGTCTGGGCTGTGGGCATTGAGGATTTAACAGGCAAAGGCATGATTATTATGGGAAAATACGGTTCCACCGCCCAGGTATTCAGTATGTTCGCTCTTATTGCCTGCGCTTATTTTGTCTTGAATTATTCCCTGTCTCAGTGGGCCCGCCAGCAGCAACAGCGTTTGCTGCGCAGCCTATAGACATAATGTAAAGAAAAAAAGAGAAAGAGCCCGCCTTAGGCAGGGTTCTTTCTCTTTTACAGCGAACTAAGTCCTGCAAGCTAAGAATGATACAAAGGAGAGGTTTTCATGCATTTACTGCTGGTTGGAGGCGGCCGCAGCGGCGCTGAACTGCTCAAATTATTTCAGGATATTGCCGAAGTATCGGTAGCAGGCATTGTCGATGTCAAAACCGATGTTATCGGTATTCAATTAGCCAAAAGCTTACGAATTCCGACCTATCAGAATTTAAAGGAAGCTTTGCATAACCCGGTAGTCGATGTGGTTTTAAACATTACCGGCAATCCGGAGGTGCAACGGCAAATTGAAGAATATAAGCCAGACAAAGTGCAGCTTGTGGATGGCTACATTACCTCCATCTTGTACCACCTGCTGAAAGCGCAGGTTCTCATGTACGAAGAGTTGGGCGGTCAGCTGCAAGCGTTGAGCCAATCTACTGACGAAGCTAAAGAACACATCCACAAAACCCATGATGTCATCGACTTCATCAAAAACGTCTCGCAACAAACCAATCTCCTAGGACTCAACGCCGCCATCGAAGCGGCCCGCGCCGGTGAACAAGGAAAAGGCTTTGCCGTCGTAGCCAGCGAGGTACGCAAACTGGCCGATAACAGTGTCGAAGCAACCAAGAAAATCACCGATATTCTTACCAAAGTAGAAAGTTCCATGCAAGTTGTCGTTGCCGGTATCGAAAACACGTCTAAACTCGCAGAAAAACATATGCGCCATGAAAAAACCAGCGTTTCGTAAAACGCTGGTTTTTTTCAAACAATCTTAGTAGTCCAATCTTCCACATTCCAGATATGAGTCACCCA
>CAZKCR010000024.1:0-18136 GCA_964551055.1 uncultured Anaeromusa sp.
TTTTATCGGTTGTCGTCCCTGCCTCTAAGGCGCGAATATCCGCTTCTTGAATGACCGAGCCTTCAGCAACAGGGTCGGAGAAGGGAATTCCCAATTCAATCAAATCCGCTCCGGCTGCCGCCATTTGCAGCACCAGTTGTTCTGTCACCTCCAGCGAAGGGTCCCCGGCGGTAACAAACGGAATAAAGGCTTTTCCTTTGGCAAAGGCCTGTGCTAACTTATTCATAAATTTCTACCCCCTTATAGCGTGCAATGGCGGCTACATCCTTGTCCCCCCGCCCGGAAAGACAAATAACTATCGTTTTTCCCTTATCCAGCGTAGGCGCCAGCTTCATTGCATACGCCACGGCGTGAGAACTTTCAATGGCCGGAATAATGCCTTCCGTGCGCGACAAGTATTCAAAGGCTTCCACTGCTTCATCATCGGTTACAGGCACGTACTCCGCCCGCTTCAAGTCCCGCAGATGCGAATGTTCCGGACCTACTCCTGGATAATCAAGACCGGCGGAAATGGAGTATACCGGCGCAATCTGGCCATATTCATCCTGGCAAAAATACGACTTCATACCGTGAAAAATACCGACAGAACCTGTAGCCATAGTCGCCGCCGTCTCCGCGGTATCTACGCCGCGTCCGGCTGCTTCGCAGCCAATAAGCCGTACGCTCGTGTCATCGATAAAGTCGTAAAACAAACCCATGGCATTGCTGCCGCCACCCACGCAGGCCAACACGGCATCAGGAAGCTTTCCTTCCTTTTCCAACATCTGCGCCTTGACCTCGCGGCCAATAACGCTTTGAAAGTCGCGCACGATGGTCGGGAACGGATGCGGCCCCATCACCGACCCCATCACATAATGAGTGTCATCTACCCGATTGGTCCATTCCCGCAGGGTTTCATTAACAGCGTCTTTCAAGGTCTGCGTGCCGCTTGTCACCGCGTGAACCTTAGCCCCCAAAAGCTCCATGCGATATACGTTGAGCACCTGGCGATCCGTATCTTCCTTGCCCATGTAAATTTCACATTCCAAACCCATTAAAGCCGCTGCCGTAGCTGTCGCTACACCATGCTGCCCAGCGCCGGTCTCGGCAATAACCCGTTTTTTCCCCATGCGTTTGGCCAAAAGAACCTGTCCCAACACATTGTTAATTTTATGAGACCCTGTATGATTCAGATCTTCTCGCTTGAGATAAACCTTAGCCCCCCCTAAATCCCGGGTCATCTTCGCTGCATAATACAGGCGCGATGGACGTCCTGCATAATCGTTAAACAGCTCTGTCAGTTCCGCGACAAATTCCGGGTCGTCCTTATAGTGCTTGTACGCTTTCTCCAACTCTAACACTGCGTTCATCAGCGTCTCCGGCACATATTGCCCTCCGTGAAGTCCAAATCTTCCTTTGCTCATTGTCTTCATTCTCCTTTTATCGCATAATCGGCAAAAATAAAAGAGCCTTTGTCCCCTAAAAAGGGACAAAAGCTCTAAGCTTCTGCGGTACCACCCAAATTGACGAAAAATCGTCCTCTCTTTTTGCATACAAACATATGCACCCAGCTGATAACGGGCAGGGCCCCCGTAGACGCCTACTTTCTTTCGATTTCGGGCCTCCCTCGCAAGTCCATTCGGAATCACCTTTGCAATCGCATTCTCACCAGCTAGCGACTCTCTGAGTACAACCAATGATTCTTACTCTTCTTGCTCATAGGTTTATCATATTGATTCATATTATTCCACGAACCATCGTTTTTGTCAACTTCTAGTTTGATTTATTTTTACAAACATCCACCTCCCAGACTTTACGCAGCAGGTTTTTACCAAAAAATCAGGAACATATACTATAAAACGAATGGATGCCGCCGTCGGAAAGGAGTACTGCCATGCGCCGCTCATCTACGCCTTTTAGACGCAATTATAGCTTCTTTCTTTTCTTTATTTTCTTTGCCGGCTTAACTCTGACCATTTTTCAGCTACAACAGCATGAAGATTTCTTCACCTCCGAACAAAAGTCTTCGGCATCTGCCAGCAGCCCGCATCCTCTAGAAGCCTATATCTATACTGACGACTTACTGCTGCTTACAGGCGTCTCGATTACTTTGCTGTTAACACTACTTAGCTTTGTTCTGTTGCGCGATCATTTGCGCTTAGCCGAAGCCTTACATGCCGCCCACACGGCCAATGAAAAACTGGCTTGCCAGGAATCTCTGCTGCGCGCAATCTACGACAGTTCCGGTCTTTCCCTTTTATTGCTGAATCCAGAGCGAACGATCGTCTACGCCAACCAGTGTGTCGCCAACTTATTCCAACACTCTCCCGAAGAAGTGATTGGCACCGATTATTCTTTGTACTTAGAGCCAGAGGCTCGCGAAGAAAGCAAATACAATTTCCACCAAGCTTTGCTCCACCCTCATCAGCCTGTTTTCGCCGAGCGAAACCATCAGCTTCCTGACGGCAGCATGATTTGGTATCGCGCCGCCAGTCGCGCCTTTCGGGACCACGCTGGCGAGGTAACCGGCGTAGTCATCGTCATTGAAGACATTACGGAACGCCGCCGCGAGGAATCCTCCCTTCGTTTGGCGCGCACTGTTTTCGACACAAGTCCTGTAGCCATCGTGGTCACCGACGCGCAGCACCGAATCATTTCCGCTAATGCCGCCTACACGCGCATCACTGGCTATACCTTGCAGGAAGTGCTCGGAGAAAAAAAGACGCTGTTGCTTATTGGCAAGCAAAACAGCGCCTTTTACCGGGATATGCTCCAAACCATCCACCGCCAGGGACATTGGGAAGGCGAAGTAGTCAGCCGCCGCAAAAACGGCGAAGTCTACCCTCAAATGCTGTCTATCGCCCAGGTCTTGGATAAAAACAATACGATTGCTTATTACGTCAGCATGTTTCTTGATATTACCGAACGCCAACAGGCGGAAGAACGAATCCGCTATTTGGCTCATCACGACTACCTGACAAACCTACCGAACCGGGTTCTGTTTTTGGAAAAAGCAACACAGGCTTTGGTACTGGCCAGGCGTTACCATCGATTGCTGGGCATCATTTTCATCGATCTAGACCGTTTCAAGCCCATCAATGACAATTTCGGCCACGATGCCGGTGATGCCCTGCTCTGCGCCATCGCCCACCGTCTCCGCAAAGCCATTCGTAAATCCGACACTGTCTGCCGTCAAGGGGGCGATGAATTTGTTATTCTGCTGCCGGAAATCAAAGACCGCGAAAGTCTGGCAGGCTTAGCGGAAACACTGCTGCAACTCATTGAACAGCCATGCTCCTTCGAAGAACACCAACTGCAAGTATCCGCCAGCATCGGTATAGCCACCTACCCAGACAACGGCAACGCAGTTGATGAGATTATTCAAAGCGCCGACTCGGCTATGTATGCCGCCAAAGCCCATCCAGAAGCGCATATCTGTTTCGCCCCGCCAAAAATGCAGGAAGATCAGAAGAAGTAAACGTACAGCATGGTTTCTCAATCAGTCAAACAAGAAGCGAAGGCAAACCGGTTTTTACTGCCGGTTTGCCTTCGTTTTTATAAGCGTGCTTTAGGGAATGCAAAGCGCTCCAGCGTCCGATAGACCCTTTTTCCTTCCACCAGTTCGCTAATCATTAACGCAAAGCCTGTCACTTCAAAATCAGGCGGTCTTGGCATCAAAAGCTGAATTTCTCCTTGTGTCAAAGACACGCAAGATGAAAACACACAATTACGAGCTAGAGTGATATGAGGAACATATGGGCGTTCTTCTAAGGGCAGTCCTGCTTTCTCCACGGCCTGCGCAACAAGACCTTGCAATTCCCGCAGCGCCTTTAGGTTCTTTTGCAAGCCCATCCAGACAACTCTAGCCGGCTTTTCCGCTCCAAAATAGCGCAACTGCTTGTCAAAGCGCAATGAAAAAAGCTTCCCTAACGAGGCTGCTTCCTGTAAGAACGGCAGCAGGGCATGGGCTACTTCCGGCTTCGTCTCGCCTAAAAAGCACAGCGTCAAATGCATATTGCTTGCAGTAGAAAACCGCCCTTTAAGCGTTTTCTTGCATATTTGCTGCTGCACGTTCTCGAGATCCCTGCGAACTGACGCAGGCAGTTCTATCGCTATAAAAAGCCGCATTGCCTCTTCCTTTCGCTGTTTTTAAGAAAGAGAAATTTGTCCCAGTACCACTCCAATACTCTCTTGGATAAGCAGCTTCGCCTTCTTGTCCGAGTGCGTAGCCCCGCGATTGATCAGCACCAATTGGCGGCCCCGATAATAGTCGATCATCCCGGCAGCCGGATACACCACGAGGGAGGTCCCCCCCACAATCAGTACATCCGCTTTAGCGATGAACTCCATGGAACGCTGCATAGTATCCTGCGACAATCCTTCCTCATAAAGAACGACATCCGGCTTGATCACGCCGCCGCATTCGCAAGTAGGAACGCCTGTACTCTGCAAAACAAACCCATCGTCATAAAAAGCCTGGCAGCTTTGGCAATAGTTTCGTTTTACCGAGCCATGCAGCTCCAGCACGTTCTTGCTGCCGGCCATTTGATGCAGACCGTCAATATTCTGGGTAATTACCGCCTTCAGCTTTCCCGCAGCCTCTAATTCCGCCAGTTTGAAATGAGCCGCATTAGGCTTAGCGGTAGGACAAAGCAGCTTTTCTCTGTAAAAATCATAAAACTCTGCTGTATGTTCCCGATAGAAGGTATGGCTGAGCATAACCTCCGGCGGATATTTATACCGCTGATTGTAAAGACCGTCCACACTGCGAAAATCTGGAATCCCACTTTCGGTGGAAACCCCGGCACCTCCGAAGAAAACAATATTGTTCGACGCCGAAATGATTTCTTGCAGCTGTTCAACAGGAAGCATATTGACCCCCTCTTTCTTCTCAATTTTTCTTTTATCATAGCACACTCGTTAAGGCGCTGTGAAACATCACTGTTTTCCCAGAGCCGCCACCAATCTAAGAATGTACTCTTGGCATCCACCAGCCAAACGTTCGGCTTCGGCTGGTTCCCATTGCTCCTTGGCCGCTTCGTTGTTGGAAACAACTCGTACGCAAAGGTATGGAATTTGGTACGCCGCAGCAATCTGTGCGCTTGCGGCGGCTTCCATCTCTTCGCCCAAGACATTCTCTTGTTTTTGCCAATATGCTATATAATCCAGTTCCCGCGACCAGCGGTCACTGGAAAAAATCGTCCCCGTATGCACACGCCCTTGCGCATATTCTCCTTTTAACGTTTCCGCTAAGCTTACTAAGCGAGCGTCACTCCGCCAGCGAACCGGACCGAATTCGTCACGCACCTTCCATTCGCGTACCTCTAGCCCTTGCCCCACTTCCCGTCTGGCAACATTGACAGCCCCGGCATTGGTAATGGTCGCTCCAATAATCAAATCGCCCCGGTGCAGCCAAGCCGGATAGCCTCCAGCCGTACCTTGGTTGATGATCACACCAGGTGAAAAATGCCGGATTCCCAGCAACGTTGCTGCTGCCGCATTGGTAGTCCCTACTTTTGTCTGCGAAACCACCACTTTCTGCTCGTTCATATGTCCTTCCCAGTACGTCCAGCCATCAAGCACTACAGCTCGTGGTCCCTCTAAGTGCGCCACTAACGTCTGGACCTCCATATCCATTGCGCCTTGAACCAATATACACGATTCTTTGGCCCAGGCCGGGGTAAACACGCTCAGCCAAAAAACCAACACACAAGCAAACACGGTTTTCCAATGCATGCAATTCCCTCCTTATCCGGCCTTCCTCATACTTCCCAAAAGCCTGAAAATGAAAAAGCTTGCCAGCCCTGCCGCCGCAATAGCAGCTACTGCATGACTCCAAAACACGCCGGTTTCGCCCCATACAGCCGCTAGAAAATATGCTGCAGGTACCCGAACCCCTAGCGCATGAGTCGCCGATACCGCCATCATGTATACCGGCCGTTTCAATCCCTGCGCCACGCCCAGCAAAGCAAATACCGCCGTCATGAATACACCTGCAACCCCGGACGCTCTAAGAGCGTAGGAGCCAAGCCAAAGCAAATCAGGCGTCGGTTGAAACAAAGTCAACACCTGGGCTGGCCATAAAAAAAACACAAACAGCACAGGCATCGCTACAGCCAGAGAAATTTTGAAAAACGAGCGCACACAAAGATGCACGCGCTCATACTCTTGGCGGCCGAGATTAAAGCTGATCATCGTAGCCATGGCGTTTCCCAAGCCCATGATTGGCAGCATGACCAGCATCTCCAAGCGCGACATCATATTCCAAGCCGCCAGCGCCGCCGGCCCAAATTGTGCCAACACCGCATTAAGTAAAAACAAGCCCAACGGAATAATCGCATAGGATGATGCTATATAAATACCCTGCCCTAGAATTCGTTTCCATTCTTCAAGCATGCCTTCGCACCAACGCAGTTGGGGATATTCATAATCGTGATGCCCTAAAGCCCGATACAAATAAAGGCCTGCCACAAGCTGCCCCAAAAACGTAGCTAAGGACGCGCCGGCCACTCCCAAGTCACAGAAAAAAATCAAGACTGGATCCAGTCCCATATTCACGATATTGCCCAGAGCCATCGCTTTCATCGGTGTCAAGGTATCGCCGCGAGCCATAAAGAACGCTTCCGCCGTCATCACAAAGCCCATAACAAAAAAGCCGGGAATCAACCAAAAGACAAAGGCCTGAATCATAGGCCAAAGAGCTTCATGCGCCCCGATAGCTCTAAAAAAATCAGCGCTAACCGCCGGTACCAGCAACGGAAGAAAAACGCACATGCCCAAAGTCATCAACGGCAGCATGCCACGAGCGACACGAACCGCCTGCTCTTCCGCTCCGCTGCCTCGGGCATGGCTCATAAGCATAATACCGCCCATTGAAATTCCCTTTGCCATAGATAAAGACACATACATCAAGGGAACCACCATGGAAACAGCCGCTAAAGGAACATCTCCCAACCAAGATACAAAAACCGTATCAACAAATGCGTATAGATTTTGAAACAGCAGCGAAATCATCAACGGCAAGGCCAACTGTACCAAGGTCCTTCCTACTTCCGGCGAGGCTAAATCCGCCGACTCCCGGGCCTTAGAAAAAAATTTTATTATCTTCATGTTTCACCATAGTTTCATAAAATATCCCGCAACGCCCTGACAAAGCCTTCCATCACCGGAAGTTTGTCTAGCGTAAGCCGAATATGGTTAGGATAGCGAAAGCCTGTCATCGTCCGCACCATATAGCCGTGTTGCATTAGCTTGCGATATGCTAGAGTATCACTAATCGGCAGACGAATCATCATGTAATTCCCCTCGCCGGCTAGATGTTGCAGGCCCATAGAGGTGAGCTCGTTATGCAAAAAGCCCTTAGCCTCGCGCACCATCGCCCGGGTATTCGCCATATGTTCCCCTTTATTATCCAGCGTAGCCAAGGCGGCAACCTGCGCCAGAACGTTCACCGAATACACGACACAGGTACGGCGAATGACATTCACCACTTCCGGAGAGCCAGCCAAATATCCTATACGCAATCCTGCCAGGCCGTACATTTTGGAAAAGGTACGAAAAACCACTAAATTCGGGTATTCATGAAGCAGCTTCATACCGTCTGGAAAATCCTCTTGCTCCACAAACTCCGCATATGCTTCGTCCAAGACGACAATTTGGCGGCCTGCGACGGCATTTAAAAAAGCCCGTAATTTCTTCTCCGGCCAGTATGTACCGGTAGGATTGTTAGGATTGCATACAAATAGAATTTTAGTTCGTTCGTCAATCGCTTTAAGCATGCTTTGCGCATCAAAGGCCTCCTCGCACAAAGGCACCTGTTTGGCTTGATACCCCGAAAACTCGGCTACCCATTCATAGACAGCAAATGTTTTATCCGCAGTAATAATATTATCACCAGCTTGACAAAACGCATTGATAACAAAGGCGATTACTTCATTGGCGCCATTGCCGACCAAAAAACAGTCGGCCTCCATACCGAACCGCTGCGCCAGCCGCTGACGCAGATGATACGCATCGCCGCTAGGATAGATCGCCGCTGCAACTGGATCAAAAGCGGCAATAGCCGCTTGCGCCTCCTTTGCCGGTCCCAACGCGTTTTCGTTATTATTTAATCGATGAATCGGCGGGCAATGAAACATATCCCGCAACACATCGTCCGGCTTACTTGGAACATACGCCTGAATGGTGCGAATATGAGCAGGAACCAAGGTTTCCCATCTGACTTGCCCCTGCATTATTACGCCTCCTCCGGCAGTGCCAAGAGCAGCAGATCGCCCCGCCCGCCCCAAGGCAAAATAAATTGTGGCGTAAAGCCAGCGGCTAAAATGGCCGGCGCCGCCTCTACTTCGGCAGCTTTGCCCAAATCCAACTCAAAAAATAAATTCTTGATGTTCTCGCTTCGCAAAGCCGTCACATGCATAGTTAGATTTTCCTGCATGTCCGCGCCTGGCGCTAACACCGCCAAAAACGCAGTCAGCTTACGCCGATCCAAGCGAGTAGACAAAACAGAATCCGCCAATTGCTCTTCTCCTTCATAGATCGCCGGCTGCAGCTTGCGCGGCAAGGCCAAAAAACCATACTGCCGGCGCAAAAACTCCTCTATCGCCGGATGTACAAACACACTCATGCCATTGTCTTCTTCCAATTGCCGATACAAAGCCGTATGACGCCGCACAACGCCGCCGACAGAGGTTAAGGCAACTTCCCCAAGGGGCTCAAAATATCCCTCCGGCGCTTGTGCTGTCGCCTGGCGCAAGGTCATGCACACAACACCGGTACGCGCCAACTTGTTAAGAGCGCCTTCTACCAAAGAGACAGCCATACCGGCTTGTTCTGAAAATACATACGGTCCAAATCCTTCCACCATCTTGCCGCCATGTTGCCAAAGAAAACCTCCGCCGATCTCCCCCTTGCCGTCTTGCATCAGCACAGCTCCATATTCGCCGCTGGCAAGCATATCGACAAGCTTACCCGGATAGTGAAAGAATTCCGGAGCGCTGTCGGCATAAACAGCCAATACCCTTCTGGCAAACTGTTTCAAAGCTTCCCGCTCCGGCTCTATTAACGCAAACCCCACGGAAGGAAGATCTTCAAACGCTTCTGGCTTTGCCTGGGGATATCGTTTTTCGAGCCGCAGTTGCAGCCCCATGCGATCATCAGATAGCATTTCAAGACAAAAATGGTCTACTGTACGTGCTGCCAGAAGGAGCCCCATTTCCGCCAACGCCGCCTCATCATCCAGCGATGTCCGGGCGGTCCGATTGAATACCTTCGTCGGCAAAGCGCGCCGCGAAAAAGAGCAAGACGCTTCCAGATAATAACCGCCATGGCGGCAGCAAAATTGCATTTCCCCAGCATCCTCTCGTTGTCCGCTAAGAAAAGCGAATAACTCCTCTGTTGCCAGCGAAAGACTCAATTGCTCTTCTTTGCCAAAACCAAAAGCTTGCGCAGTGTTTTCCGCACAATTTACTATGACCGGCAGCATCTCTTCTTGCAACGGTATGCGTAACTCTACAGACTGTTTTTGCTTCATAACGGCTCTCCTTTTGCCAGGCTGTCAAGATACCCTGGCCTGTTATTTCAGCACTTTTTCAAATCCACAATAGCGAAATGCCAGCATAGTAATATCATCCGACTGCTCCGCCCCTGCGACAAAGCCGCGCAGCTCTTCCCGCAATTCGCACAGCAGCTCTTCAGGACCAGTCTCGCACCGCTTGCACAACGCCGCTTCCAAGCGCTCCTCGCCAAAAAGCTTCTCTTCTTTATTCGCGGCCTCAGTTACGCCATCGGTGTATAAAAGCAACATATCGCCAGCCTCTAAGACGCAACTTCCTTCAGTATAGTTCATGCCCTCCATGCCGCCAATAACCGGCCCTTTGGCTTGATTTAAAAATACCAGCATACCTGTTGGCTTAAGAAGCATGGGGGGGCAATGCCCTCCACTGGCGTAACGGCAGGCGCCGCTCGGCAAGTGCACCGCCGCGCAGAACAAGGTAACAAACATGCAGGATTCATTATTGCGGGACAATTCGTCGTTCAGACGGTTCAATAACTCTCCCGGTTCCCGTTTTTCCTGCACCAACGAACGCAGAAGGGTTCTGGCAATAGCCATAAACAAAGCCGCACCGATGCCCTTATCTGATACATCGCCAATCACTAAATATAACGTTTCTGTCTCTTCATCCAGAAAAAAGAAATCATAAAAATCGCCGCCCACTTCCCGCGCCGGCTCCAGCAGAGCAAAAAGTTCAAAATCCGTACGTTCCGGGAAAGGCGGAAACTTCTTCGGCACCAGCCCCATTTGAATGGAACTGGCAATACGCAATTCGCTGGCAATACGTTCTTTTGCCGCCACCGTGGCTTGCATCATTTCCATGTAAATTTTCAACTCGCTAATCATAATCATGAAAGCTTCCGCCAGCCGTGCCACTTCATCACGACCCGCTATGGCAGGAATCGTCGCCTCAAAATTGCCTGCCGCCAACTTTTGCGTAGCTTGCTCCAGTTGGCGCAACGGTCTGGTAATAGAACGGGCAATACCAAGTACCACAAGGCACAGCAGTAAAAATCCCCCTGTACCTAGATACCACTGCGTACGGCTCAAATCAAAAACACGCGCCATAAGCTCATCACGAGAAAAAAAGATCCCCAAAGACCACCCGGTAGACGGTATCGGCAGATACATTACCCAGCCAGCCTTACCGTTTACTTTACTCGTATGAGCCACATACCCTCTTTGCCCTTGAATCATCTTTTGTCCCAACTCACGCAGTCCAGTATCTTGCATGGCTTCGGCCACGCTAAAAATAGACTCCCTCATAACATAGACGCTAGTTGGATGGGCAATAAATCGCCCTTGACCGGAAATAATAAAAGCGTAATTTTCCCGCCCCAGTTCCAAAGAATCCAAAAGTCCTGAAAGAATGGTCAGCGACATATCCCCAGTTACAACGCCGCGCACCGTTCCCGGATCAGATGCAGAAAAAACAGGCACTGAATAGGTGGCCATCAATACATTGCTAACACCCTCGTCAAAATAGGGCTCGCTCCAAACAGCACTCCGCATTTCCACCGGAATCAAATACCAGTCTTTTGTCTCATAAGCTTGCGCCGACCCTAACGAAAGCTTCTGCAAGCCCCCATAGGTACGATATAAATAAGCGCCAATACCAACAGGATCTTTTTTAGTTGCCGGCAAGGCAACCGCCGTACCGAACACGTCCTCTTGTCCTTGCAAAAATTTTTCCATTAGCTGATATGACTGCTCCGTGGAAACCGGCATGACTTCCATTACTGCCGCCAACCCCTGCGCCATACTTTCCACGCGCCGCGAAGAAACCTCGATCCGCGAGGTAACCGCTGCCGCCACATGCTGAGCCTCACCCATCATCTCTTCTTCCAGCAACTGTTTAGCCGAAAAATAACTATAGCCAATTACCGCTGTCAGAATAGTGCCGACGCCCGCCATGATGAGCACGGTCAGCCGCCACGTAATGCTCCATTTATTGAACATCATTGCCTATCCCCCGGTAAAAATTTTCGTAAGCAGGGGTGGCGCGGAGCAAGCCATGCCACTGTAATGCTTCTACGGTTCGTTGATAGTCCGCTTTGGTCAATACGCCCAATTTCCAGGCAGAAGAAGCCCCCTCTGGAATAATAGTCGCCAAAATAGTCTTCAGCATCCAGCGCATATGCGCGCGATTTGTCGGCAGATTGGCCTCTTGGACATACTTCATCACTATATCCAACGCTTCTTCCTCATGAGCGGCGGCGTACTGCCAACCAGCCAGAGAAGCTTCTGCAAACGCCCGGCTTTCTTGAGGATGCGCTTTTAAAGTACTCTCCAAGCAATATAAGCCATCTTCTGGAAAACCACAGCCGTAATCTTTCATGAAAAAGGTACTCAACTGCTGCTCGTCAATGCCTGCCTGATACAAAACATGGTATTCGTTATAATGCATGGCGGAACAAACAGCAACGCCTTTATTGATAAATAAGTTGACTGAGTAATACTGCGGCAGAAGTTGCGGTCGCAATCCCCTAGCGGCAAAAAAGCTTTGAAAATCAGCCTGAAAAACTCCGCCCCAAAGGCTGATCCGTTTACCATTCAATTGTTGCACGCTTTCGACCCCTTGATCTTTCCAGCCAATAAGCATCAAATTGGATTGATTAACCACCTGAGCCAAATTCACTACCGGCACGCTCTGGTCGCGCGCTGACAACGCTCCTGACAAAAAAAGCACCGCAAAATCCGCTTCGCCTCGCTGTAAATAATCCACGCCGTCCCGGTCCGGTCCGCCCCGAATAACGCGAACATCCAAACCTTTTTCCTTGTACATTCCCTTCTCCAAGGCCACATAGTATCCTGCAAACTGCGCCTGCGGCACCCATTGCAAAATCAAAGTGAAGGGTTTCTTGCTTTCACCGCCTTGCTCCCCTGCAGCGCCCCGCTCCTGCCAAAAGAAAAGGCAGAGCCCCAAAAATGCGACTCCCACAATTACGCAAATTCCTTTTTTCATAAGCGTGAAACAGCTACCGCCAAAATATTCTGTCCGTCAATCCGGCGGTAATGCACTTCATCGGTCATACGCCGCACGAGAAAAATGCCAAGCCCCCCTGCCTCCCGCTCGTTGAGCCCTGCTTTCAGATCCGGCTCTGCCGCCGCCAGGGGGTCAAACGGAATACCGCTGTCTTCAAACTCAATGCCAAATTTATCCTCCTCGCAATAAGTTCGGATAACCACCTCGCCCGGCGGCACTTCGTACGCATAATGGCATATATTTACAACCACTTCTTCAATGACTAGCTCCAACTGCAAAATTCGTTTCGGACTTACTCCCGCCAGTTCCGCCTGCTCAGTAATAAAAGCAGTAATCGCCGGCACATTTTCGTCTTGGGCGGCAAATATACGACTCGCTGTAGTCGATGACATAGCAATACCTCCTATCTCCCGCTCTTCTTTTTAAAATTTCTCAACGGCTTCTTCCGTCGTTTCGTACACTGGGAAAAAACTATCAAAACCGGACACGGAAAATACCTCTTTCACGATTCCGTCCAGACCGCAAAGAGCCAATACTCCACCTGACGATTTTAACTTTTTGGCAACGGCCAGAACACAGCGCAAGCCGGCGCTGCTGACATATTCCAGTTCCGTCAAATCTAAAATAAACTTGCTTCCGCCGCCTTGAATAATATCATTGCATTGTTTTTCCCATTCCGGCGCTGTTCTTGTATCAAGACGTCCCGCCACGGAAATCACCGTACACGTCGCTTCGTTTCGCACTAAAATCTCCACAGAATAACCCCTTTCTTTACTTACAACTTAAAAATTGCTGAGACGCAGCAGCAAATTACCTGCTAATTGCCGTCGGTACGCTGCGCTGGCACGAATATCATCGATAGGCGTTACACCTTTTTTGACCAGTTCCCCTGCTTGGCGCAACACGTCGTCTTTTAACTGTTTTCCTTCTAAAAATGTCTCCACTGAAGGCAGTTGCACCACCGTAGGTCCTACGCTGCCCCAAGCCAGCTTTATATACTTTATGGTGTTGTCTTCTTGCAGTTCCCAGTTCGCCGCCAAACTAGCAATAGAAATAGCCAAGGCCTTACGCCGGCCCACTTTAAAATAGGCAGAGCCGTCCTTGCCTCCATTACAGGGAACTTGCACGCCTGTCACAAATTCGCCCGGACTCAGGGAGGTACGCCCCGGACCTGTAATAAAATCGGCAATTGGCAAGCTACGCAGTCCTTGCTGCCCGGCAATCTCTACCGAAGCTCCCAGCACGTATAGCGGCGGCAGAGTATCACCAGCAGGCGACGCCGTACAAACATTGCCTACTAAGGTACCGCTATGGCGTATAGGCGGCGATCCCACGGCAGATATTGCCTGCCGCAGCACTGAAAAGGCTTCTTCTAGTATCGGCAATTCCAATAGCTGCTGATAGGTAACGCCAGCGCCAATAAAAATGCCGTTCTCCCGCCTTGCCACCTGTTGCAGCTCTTCTAGACGCTCTACCGAAAGCAGCGCCGCCGGTGCAGGCAGACGACGCTGCTGCACCCAGTAATCTGTGCCGCCTGCAATAACGAGGCCAGCCGGGTGCGCCGCCAATAGTGCCAGCATTTCCGCCACAGTGCCGGGAAAGAAGATATCCATCAGCGAGTCCCCCCCTGCAATGCAGCAGCAGCCGCCAAGGCCGCTTCCACGATTTTTTGGTAACCAGTGCAGCGGCATAAGTTACCGCTGATGCCTTCTCTTACTTCTTCTTCCGTTGGCAGCGGCTTGCGGTGCAAAAGATCCAGTACAGCTAAAACCATTCCTGGCGTACAAAACCCGCACTGTACAGCGCCGCAGTCGATAAAAGCCTGCTGTACAACCGATAAGCTCTCTTCTGTTGCTACCCCTTCAATGGTTACTACATTCGCACCTTCCAACTGAGCCGCCACCATTAAGCAAGACAAGCGGCTGGAACGATCAACCAAAATGGTACAAGCGCCGCATTCGCCCTCGCCGCAGCACTCCTTTGTACCAGTCAACCCTAAGTCTTCCCGCAGTAAATCTACAACTCTCCGTTCCGGCGGCACGTCAATTGTTACTTGTTTGCCATTTAAAATAAAGTCTACCTTCATCGTACCGCCTCCAGACCAGCCTGCTGCAATGACGCCAATACTTTTTCCCCTGTTAATGTTCCTTGGGCAAGACGATTCCCCGTGATAGAAGCAAGACCATTGGCAATAGCCGGCAGCACACCGTCAATGCTGATTTCCCCCGCCCCTTTCATACCAAACGGACCGTCATCTTCATAGACATTAGCCGTTATTGTTTCTATCGCCGGAAGATCCAATGCCGTAGGCAGGATATACGTTGAAAAGTCGCGCGTACGCACTGCGCCGTCCTTCACTATAAACTCCTCAAACAAAGCGTAGCCGATGCCTTGAGCCGCTCCGCCCTGTATCTGCTGCTCAAAGATCTGCGGATTCAGCACATTGCCGGCATCAATGCAGTTCAGGAAATCGCAAACCGTCACTTCGCCGCTCAAGGTGTCCACTTCTAATCTAACCAACTGTACTCCGTACGCAAAAACCCGATGTGGAAATCCATGTTTTCTTATTTTTTTACCGGTTTCCGGTATCTGCTTATTCACCGGACATGTATAACTATAAGTCACTGTCCGTTCGCTCGGATCCATAAAGCCAGCCAGTAACGCCAAAGGCACTTCACGCCCGGAAGGTTGATGCACAATCCGGCCAGGACAAAGCAGCAAGTCATCCACATGCACTTGCTCCAAAAATTGAAAGGTAAACAACATCACGGCCCGTGCCAATAAACGCGTTTTCAGTTCCTGAGCAGCCCCTTCCAAAGCTTTTCCGTACGTAAAGGTGGTCCTGCTGGCAGAAGAAGAGCAAGACGGAAGTGTTTTCGCCGTATCCGGCAGCACCAGCTCCATCGTCTCTATATCTTGAAACAGCAAATGTCCTGCTATTTGTAAGTATGTAGAAACATTTCCCTGTCCCATGTCAACAACCCCAGCATACACACGAATATGGCCATCAGCGGCCATTTCTAATTTGGCATTGGCATAATCGGGAATGATGGGTCCAAAACCCATGGCATGATAGCACGCAGCGACACCAACTCCTCGCCGTTTAAACGAGGACGCCTTTTCAACCCACTCCCGCCGCTGCCGCCACAAGGAATGTGCCGCCATTTTTTCCATACACTCTGTCAACCCCACACTCTGGGACAGCATAACCCCTGCAGGAGTCATCTCTCCCCGCCGCACAGCATTTCGCATACGAAACTCCAGCGGGTCCATTCCGACCCGTTTTGCCAGTTCATCCACTGCCTGTTCCATACCGGCAGCCGCTTGCGGTACGCCAAAGCCCCGAAACGCACTGGCAAGGGGGTTATTCGTATAAACGACAGCGCCGGAAATACGAGTATGAGGAATGCAATAAGGCCCGCCTGCGTGTTCCATAGCCAGCGCAAAAACTTCAGCTCCCATGGCCGCATACGCCCCTGTATCAAACAAAAGCTCGCAATCCAACGCCTGCAGGCGTCCTTCGGCGTCACACCCCAGGCGGTAAGTCATCTGCGCTGGATGCCTCTTAGTTCCGGCTATAAATCGCTCTTCCCTCGAATACTGCATGCGTACCGGACGGCCGCCGGCATGCAACGCCGCCAGCACCAAAAAGCCCTGCACCGTAATGCCGTCTTTACCGCCAAAGGCGCCCCCAAGATACGGCGCAACGATGTGTATCTTTTGCGGTGGCACCTTTAAAGCTTCCGCAAGCTCCAGCCGGTCCCGAAAAGGAGTCTGCGTGGCAACTACAAGGGTAATCGTACCGTCTTCCTCCACTTTAGCAATCCCTGTTTCGGTTTCTAAAAAAGCATGATCCTGCCAATTGACTTCCACAACCACTTCTGTAGAGTAGGGGCATTCAGCCATAGCCGCCGCACCTTGGCCGCAGCAAATCTCATCGCGCAACAGCACATTGCCGTCGGCGCGTCCAGGGTGAAGGGCCGGACTTTCGGGCTGCAAAGCTAACTGCGGCTCCAGCACCGCTTCCAATGTTTCATAGTCAATTTGAATGGCTTCCAGCGCCTGTTCTAAAACAGCCTTACTCTCCGCTACCACTAAGGCTATCGCTTCGCCGCAATAGCGCACAACTTCTTCTGCTAAAATCGGCTGGTCTTTTTCAAAAATCCCCAAGCGATTACTGCCTGCAATGTCTCGACTAGTCAGTACCGCCTCCACTCCAGGCATTTTTCTGGCTGTTTCCAGCTCCAGAGCGGCAAGACGAGCATGCGGCTGTGAAGATCGTTTTACCCCCGCCCAAAGACACCCCTGCGGATAATGATCTGCGGCATACACTTCCTGACCGGTTGCCTTCGTTTTTGCATCCGCCCGAGAAACGGAGCAGCCAATGCCTGACGAATTTTTATAAGGCCTCTCATTTTGCTTCATCCGCATTCTCCTGTATATAAAACTCTCCCTAGACACTCAATAAAGATCATTTATTCTCTTCTAGATATTTTCACAAACCCCTCTAAGTTCTTGCTATATTATTCCATCTTCCCATTTAAAAGAGTATACTATAAGTAACAAATATTCTTTATGAGTATGAAGATACAAGTTTCATAGCGAAGGGAGGGTATGACCATGAAACGTTGGATAAACCGCGCCCTGCGTTCTGCCAGAAACTATTCCCTCATGGATTTTGGATTTTTGAAACTCACCCTTATCTCATTAGGGATCTTAATAGGAGCTTACTGGTCCGAGTATTTTCTGCGCCATACGCTTTTTCTTTGGTGTGTATTTCTTGGCTCCTATCTCTATATTTTGTACCGAACCTTTGTCTCGCATCGCTATTAATAACTTCAACGTCCCTGGGAAACGCTTGGCCAAGCCTTGCGTCTTCCAGGGACGTTTTCTTTATTCAGCATATATCATCTTTTTGGTCATCCCGCCGTCAATAACCAGGTTCTCTCCAGTAATAAAAGAATTTTTCTCGTCGCTTAAAAATAAGCAGGCCTGCGCAATATCCTCCGGTCTTCCTACGCGTCTCGCGGGATGCTGTCCATGGTCCGCCGCCGTCAAGTTCTTGTAGCTGTGAGTTTCAATCCACCCTGGGCTAATTGCGTTTACCGTAAATTCTTTCGAACTTAAAGACAACGCCAATGCATGAGTCAGAGACACAAGTCCGCCCTTAGAAGCGGCATACGCTTCCGAATGAGGTTCGGACATTAAATAACGAGTAGACGCAATGTTAATAATCCGTCCATACATTCCTTGACGACGCAGCTTGGCAAATTCTTGCGAGGCAACAAAGGCAGCCCGCAAATTCAAATGCAGTATTTCGTCCCATTCTTCCAGGGTCAGTATTTCCAAGGGCTTAAAACAGCCTTTCCCTGCATTATTGACGAGAATATCAAGCTTTTGATAGGTCTCCGCAAGAAAATGAAAAAGCTCCCGTATAGACGTTGCCTTTGTCAAATCCAACGGGTAAAAAGTGATGCGGCCAGCATAGTCTGTTTTTCCTTCCTGTTCCAGCAAACGCCCTTTTACTTCGTCAATATCTGCAATGACTACTGTGGCGCCTTCTTGCGCATACGTCCGGCTTATGACTTCGCCAATACCATTGGCGCCGCCAGTCACCA
>CAZKCR010000025.1:0-4125 GCA_964551055.1 uncultured Anaeromusa sp.
TATTTTAGCATAGCTTTTTAGGCCAGGGCCAGAGAAAAAATATTGAACAAGAGTAGAGGGAGTAAATAGAGGGTACTCAGGAGGGTTACGAAGTACGATTTTTTGAACATAATGGCTTAGGGTAGCCGCCTTTGTTTTGGCTACTTTTTTAGAGCAAGCCGGTCCGTAGGACGCAAAAGAAGCCTCGGTTGCCCCGAGGCTTCTTTGCAAACCTTCTTGCTCAACAGTTTCTTACTTTACTAACAGTTTTTTGCCGGCAATACCCGGTACGGTCATTTCTTCCGGAGACAGGATAATATCCATAGCTTCTTGCGTCAGCAGCTTTTTCTCCAGAATCAAATCGCGGATAGGACGGCCTGTAGCATAGGCTTCTTTGGCCAGCATCGAAGAGTTTTCATAACCAACATGCGGCAATAGCGCCGTAACAATGCCCACGCTGTTATCCAACCATTTCTGGCATTGTTTTTCGTCAGCTTCCACATTTTCCAAGCAGAGTGTGCGGAAGGTATGCACCGCATTGGTCAGCATCGTCATCGAATTAAAGATGTTGTACGCCATAACCGGCTCCATAACATTGAGCTCAAATTGACCATTCTCCACGCCCAAGGTTACTGCCAAATCATTGCCGATAACCTGGTAGCAAGTCTGGTTAAGCACTTCCGGAATAACCGGATTCACTTTGCCTGGCATAATGGAAGAGCCTGGCTGACGCGGCGGCAGTTTCAGCTCGCCAAGTCCGCAGCGGGGACCGGATGCCATCAAGCGGAAGTCATTAGCCATCTTGATCAAAGGCAGCGCGGTAATCTTCATCGCACCGGAAATATCGGCAAAGCCATCGGTGTTCTGGGTGGCATCCATCAAATTGCCTGCCGTAACAAAGGGCTCGCCAGTGATTTCCGCCAATTGCTTCGCAACTTCTACAATATATTCCGGCTCAGCGTTCAAGCCGGTACCGACGGCAGTAGCTCCCATATTGACCGCATGCAGTTGGTCCAGAGCGGTTTCAATGCGCTTCGCGCCGCGACGAACCGCCGAAGCATGAGAAGCAAATTCCTGGCCCAGAGTAACTGGCACAGCATCTTGCAAATGAGTCCGTCCCATTTTCATAACCCGCTTGAATTTCTCCGCCTTAACTTCCAGCGCCTCTGCCAATTCACGCAGCGCCTTCACCAACAGGCGCCCCTTTTGAATGGAGCAAACTTTAATCGCTGTTGGGAATGCGTCATTAGTAGATTGTGCCATATTAGCATGATTGTTCGGCGAAATCCGATCGTAGTTTCCTTTTTTATCGCCGAGAATCTCCAGCGCCCGATTGCAAAGCACTTCATTGGTATTCATATTGATCGAGGTGCCGGCGCCGCCTTGAATAGGGTCCACCGGAAATTGGTCATGCAGTTTTCCCGCAATAATTTCATCGGCCGCTGCCACAAGAGCATTGCCAACCGTTTGGTCCAAACGTCCTGTCGCCATATTGGCTTTAGCCGCCGCCTTTTTCACCATCGCCAGGGCAATAATAAAATCGCTGTCCAGATTATGGCCGGTGATGCGAAAATTCTCCATAGCCCGCATGGTTTGCACCCCGTAGTACACCTCATCTGCCACTTGCAATTCTCCGAGAAAATCATGTTCTAAACGCATACCATTTCCCCCTTTTCATTTCTGCCACAGTTGCTTTTTAAAAGCCCTGTGTTTTGTACAACTTATTGTATATTTTGTATACTTGTATGCTCATTTGAAAAGGCAGATTATTCTGCCCTTTCTCTTGAACTTATTATACCTCTCCATTTTCTCCTTGGCAAGGCAAAAGTTACACTTATTTTCAAATGAGCGGTGTGTTTCTCCTCTAAATTTGATTCATGTGTTATTTTTTGGATTCTACCACATTCCCAGTACTTTCATCCACGGCATACCAACGCCAAGCCAAATCACAATGTGCGCGGTTGCGAGAACAAAACCAATCTTCCAAAACTCGCCCATGGTAATATAGCCAGCCCCAAAGAAGATGGGCGTTACGCCACAGGCAAAGTGAGTTAACATGGAACAGGTATTAGCAAAAACGCCCAACAAGATACATGTCAGCAGAACAGGAGCTCCCGCCGCCACAGCCACAGTCGCAAACGCGCCAAACAAAGCCATGACATGGGCCGTATTGCTGGCAAAACCATAATGCACATAATTGTAAATAAGAAAGAGCACTATTAACATTGTCAGCCATTCAATGCCAGCCATCTGCGCGCCTACAGCCGTGGCAAACCAAGTCATCAAGCCGAACTTGGCCAAATAAGCGGCCATATTTACCAGCACGCCCATCCAAATCAGTACATCCCAAGCGCCTTTTTCTTCCAACACATCTTGCCAATCAAGCACCTTGGTCACCAGCATGGCTGATAAGCCGGCAATAGCAATAAAGGCAGAGTCAAAATTCGTAATGGACGTAGTGGCCCACAGCACTAAGGAAATACTAAAAATTACGGTGAGAATCTTTTCCGCCGCACTCATCGGACCCATACGCTGCAATTCTTCACGCGCCAACGTCTTTGCTTCTGGAGTTTCTTTCACTTCTGGCGGATAGAGCTTATAAATTAAGTAAGGAAATAGAACTGTACAGATTGCGCCCGGAAGAGACGTGGCCAAAAACCAGTCCATCCAGGTAATGGTCGTACCGAACAAGTCCTGTGTCAGTTTTACAGCCACAACATTATTCGAAGCTGCAGTCATAAAGATCGAAGCGCTGATAATGACCGCGCTATAAGCGCTGAACATCAAATACGCGCCTACCTTGCGCCGCGACGGCCCCGGCTCGGAACCAAATGCAGTACACAAGCTGCGGGTAATAGGGTAAATAATACCGCCGCCCCGCGCAGTATTAGAAGGAGTAAAAGGAGATATAATCAAATCGGTAAACGAGAGCGTATAAGCCAACTTTAAAGTGCTGCTGCCGAAACGCTCCATCAAGACGAAGGCAATCCGCCGTCCCAGGCCTGTTTTAATAAAGCCTTTAGAAAACATAAAGGCAGCTACAATCAGCCAAATAACCGTAGCGGAAAAGCCTTCCAGCGCTTGCCCCGGTTTCAGTACGCCTGTAAATACAACCGTCGCCAAGCCAATAACCGCGGCCGAGCCAATAGCGACCGGCTGTAAAATAAAGGCGGCAATGGTGGCAACAAAAACCGCCAACAGATGCCACGCCTGCACCTTGACTCCTTCCGGCATCGGTGCAAACCAAATTCCCAGACCAATCAACACACACAACACACCGCGAACCAATTTTCCATTCACGTCTTGAATCCCCCTGTCTTTCTTTCCAGCATTTTTACTGTAACAGCGCATTAACCTTACGCTCTATTTTTCCACCTCCTCATACGATATATAATTCTTGTTTTTTGAATTACATATTTTGGATTACGTATTATGTATACATTGTGCTGCTAAAAAATTCAGACACTTTCGTGTCCGTGATTTATTATACGAGATTCTCTTTCGCGAGAAAAGTCGCATATTTCTTCATTTTCATGTATTTTTTATCTTTTTTACTTATAAACCCATGCTTTTCTTCATTTTGTTTGATTTTATTTTTTATTTTTTCTCATGATATACTAAAACAAAAGAATTTGATTTTAGGAGGGATCTGCATGTATCGTTGGTTTATTTTGCTGCTTTGCCTTTTCTGTAGCTGGATAAATCCGGCCACGGTCAGCGCTTTCCCCATCGAACGCATTGCTCTTGTTCCGGTTTCCGGCGATGTCACTCCACAGCTTGCGACAGTGCTTACGCAAAAAATGGAACGCTCCTATCGCCTCCCGATTTACGAACGCGTAACAACGCCGCTTCCTGTCCGTTGGGATTCAGCCGCTTTGGAGGAGCTGCGGCGCAATAACCAGGCTGCCTTTCTCTTGGCTATTCGCTTAGATACCGTCCAGGAATTCACGTACAGCCACGGAATTTATGATGACGATACATTAGTCTCCATTCGCTTACAAGGCACTTTGTTTTGTCTATCCGACAATCCCCATTTTGCCAAACAGACCCGCAAACTGAATATCTGGGAAGTACAGCAACTCAGTGTAAATAGCGGCGTTGAACACCGCTTGTTCGCAGAAGTGGACGACTGGCTGCTGCACATTA
>CAZKCR010000025.1:4225-17776 GCA_964551055.1 uncultured Anaeromusa sp.
AGCGGCGTTGAACACCGCTTGTTCGCAGAAGTGGACGACTGGCTGCTGCACATTAAAGAAGAACAACTGCGCCTCCGCGCAGCCCCTCCCCTTGTCGCTTCACCAGCAAGCTAATAAATATACTGCTTTTTGGCAGCTTCTTTCCAAAATTTTTTCCTAAAATCAGCAATTTCTAAAGCAACTTACCAGAATCCGCAGACTCCGCGCTGCGGGTTCTTTTATGTAAAAATCTTCGTCTCAAATTAATGGTTTCTTCGCTTTCAGCTCTAACAAGCTGTAATTTCTGGTTTCTTTGCGGATTTTTTCAAAAATTTATGCTCATGCGCTATTATCGCATTTTTATACTACAATTTCCGAAAATACTACTTTTGTTCTTTTATGAAATTTATAATAAAATGTTGATGCTATCCAGCTTTCTATTGAGAAAGCACATTGGAAATGTTGATGAAGAAGGTGTTTTTTCGTGTCGGTAGATTGGTTATTTTTTGCAGCTCTTGCTTTTTTCAGCCTAGGCTGTCTTTCAGTTCTGCCACCGCTTCCCGCTCGGACTAGGATGGCTTATCTGTGCAGCATAGGCGGAAGTATCTGCCTGATTGCCCTCGCAGTCTGCCTGTTACAACCGAATATGTTTTTGCTCCCCTTCTCCGTGCTGCCTGGCAAATCCGAATTACTAAAATTGGATTGGTTGGCAGCTTCTTTTTTTCTGCCCTTTGGCTTGGTAGGCGTTTTTGCTTCCTGGTACGCTATCGCATATACCAGCGCTTTAGAACAGCCGCGCCGCCTTGCCTCATGCTGGAATCTATTTCTCGCCGGCATGGCCGGCGTCTTTGCCGCCGCTCAAGTCTATTTCTTTTTCTTTGCCTGGGAGATCATGGCTTGGACCTCTTTTCTCTTAGTCCGTTATCAAGATCAAAAGAAGCGGTCTATCCGTACCGGTTTTTTGTACCTGCTGATGACCCATATAGGCACGGCCTGTCTTTTGGGTTCTTTTCTTCTACTCAGTGCATCCAGCGGTTCTCTGGATTTCGCCAGCTTCGGCAGCCTGCTGCCCGGACCTCTGAGCAGCCTCATCTTCTTGCTTGCTTTTTTCGGCTTTGCTATCAAAGCCGGCTTAGTCCCGTTGCATATTTGGCTATCTCGAGCTCATCCGACGGCACCGTCCCATGTATCCGCTTTAATGTCCGGTATTATGCTAAAAACAGCAGTCTATGGCATGTGCCGCTTCTTGTGGGATTTTTTGCCGCTGGCCGCCGCTTCCTGGTGGGGCTGGCTGCTGGTAGGAGCAGGCTGCCTTTCAGCGCTCATGGGCGCGTTATATGCCGTCACGGAAAGTGACTGGAAACGTCTGCTGGCTTTTTGCAGTGCTGAAAATTTAGGTTTAATTTTTGCACTCCTCGGCGCCGGTCTTCTCGGCAAATTCTACGGCGACTCTTACTTGGCGTCCCTCGCCTGGAATGCCGTGCTGCTGCATGTCTTTTTGCATGCCCTCTATAAGAGCTTGCTATTCTTAGGCGTCGGTTCGATTATTCACGCCGTAGGCACAGGCAGCCTCGACGCCTTAGGCGGACTCTGGCGGCGCATGCCTGGCACCTCTCTTTGCTTGGGAATTGGCAGCTGCAGCGCTGCGGGCTTGCCTTTCTTCGCGGGTTTTCCCGGCGAGTGGCTGCTGTTTCAAAGCATTTTAGCCTTAGGCAGCGGTCCTGTTGACGCTCCTTTACCCGCCGGTATTGCCTTGGCCGCCTTAGGCCTAGCGGCAGCCACCAGCGCGGCAGCTTTTTTAAAATCCTTAGCCCTGCCTGTGTTTGGACCGGAGAAACGGCCCTGGAATCCTGAGTTCCACGTCCCCAGAGGCGCTCTTGTTCAAGCACCTCTGGGACTGGTTATTTTGATTCTCTTAGCTACATGGCAGGCGGACTGGCTGCGCTTGCTCTGGCTACCGGACGGCCCTATCCCTTCTCTGCCGTATTCCACCACAGCCTGGCTCTTGGCTTTGACCGCTGTACTGCTTGCATTCCTGCTGGCGCGGCGGCAAACAGCGCAGCGTCCTACCTGGACCTGTGGTATTCTACCGGAAGCTCATTTTGGCTACAGCGCCACCGCGCAAGCCCAACCTTTCCACCGAGCCTTCGCCAGCCTTGTCGGACCGGCGCAAAGCGTTCTGCTCCGCCAAGGTTCGCACCCCTATTGGGGAGGCTCCCTGCAGCACCATTTATCGCGCACGCGCTACCTTATCGAATACCTTTACCAGCCCCTGCAGCATTTCATTCTCCGCGCGGCCGCCCGTCTGCGACCAATGCAGGCCGGCTCGATTCAGCTCTATATGGCTTATATTTTAGCGGCAACGGTTGCTTGCCTGTATTACAGCATTAGGTGGTGATCCCATGGATACAACTTCACTTTTCCTACAAACCCTCGGCTTAGCTTTGCTGGCCCCTGCCTTTACCGGCCTAGTCCGCAAAACCAAAGCGTGTCTGCAAAACCGCTGCGGTGCGCCGATTTGGCAGCCTTACTTAGAACTGCAACGGCTCTTTCGCAAACAACCTCTGCGCTCGACTAGCGCCTCCCCTCTCTTTGGAGCCTGGCCGCCGCTCTATGCCGCCTGCGCCTTAGGCGCCGCAGCAATGCTGCCCATTCTGCCAGGAACCGGAAATGATTTGCTCTTTTTAGGCGGTCTTTGGGCATTAGGCCGCTTCTGCTTGGCCATCGCCGGCCTAGAAGTCTCCAGCGCCTTTGGAGGTATGGGTTCTTCGCGGGAAATGTATGTCGCCGCTTTAGTAGAACCGGCGCTACTGCTCTCTTTCTTCCAGTTGGCTTTAAGCGCCGGCGCCACCAGCCTCGCATCATTGCAGGCGGCGGCGCAGTTGCGCGCCTTTGGCCTGCCGGAAATTTTCGCGGCAACTGCTTTTTTCACCGTACTTTTAGCAGAAAGCGGCCGCATCCCGGTTGACAATCCGGATACCCATCTGGAGCTGACAATGATTCACGAAGCCATGGTTTTGGAGTATGCCGGTCAAGATTTAGCCCCCATCCACTGGGCTTCCATGATCCGCGAGCTTACCTTGGCCTTTCTGTTCGCTGCCCTCTTCTTGCCAGTTCTTCCGGCTCCCTTTGATGGCTTGCTCGGCCTATTTTTAAAAATACTGCTCACCGCGCCTTTCATCGGTTTAGCGGAAATGGTTACCGTCAAGATGCGCCTCTTCCGTGTGCCTCAATATTTGGCGCTGTCCGCTGTTTTTTCTTTACTGTCTCTGTCTGCAAGACTCTAATCTAACGAAGGAGGCGCTTTTCTTGTCTTTGCTTTCCATGCTGTTGCTGGCATCAGCCCTGACTCTGCTGCGTGTGACCGCGCTTAAAACTGCGGTTATCATCCTTTTTTTGCAATCGCTGCTGCTTAGCGGCGTATGCTTGTATGCCGGCCTTTCCCAGAATGAAAGTCATCTCTTCATCGCCGCTATTTTGACCTTGCTGATCAAAGGTCTGCTCATCCCGTACAGCCTGCGCCGCCTGGTCCGGCGCCTAAAAACAGAAAAAGAAACGCACCCTATTTTGTCACCTAATATGTCTTTTTTCGCCGGCGGCCTTTTGCTCATGCTTTCGCACGGCCTTCTCTCTACCGCCCTGCCCGCTTCCAGCGGCAGAGACATTCTCTCTACCGCCATTACTTTAGTGCTGTTGGGATTGCTGCTTTTGATGATTCGCCGCCAGGCGCCCTTGCAAATCGTCGGTCTTGTCACCTTAGAAAACGGCCTTTATCTGCTAGGCCTTTCCATCACCGGCGGCTTACCGCTCGTAATTGAACTGGGAATTTTCTTGGATCTCCTCGTAGCTGTCATTGTCCTGGTTGTCCTCACTCGTCGTCTAAAATATTCCTTCCAAACTACCGATACGTCAGTTTTAAAAAATCTCAAAGGATGATCGCCTCATGTACTTATTTGCCGTATTTGCCTTGTTTTGCCCTTTAGCTGCAGCCTTGGGCAGCGTACTATTTTTTAAAAATTCTCCGTGGTTGTATCGACTCAATGTAGCCGCCGCCGTTTTCTCGCTGAGCGCAGTCGGCTGGCTTTGGCTGCAAGGCCCGCTGCCTCTCTCCTGGCATGATTTGTTGTATGTTGACGCCCTCAGTCTGATTTTCTCTCTTTTGGTAGCTTCTTTAGGCTTGTCCGCCTTAATTGTTTCCGGACCTTACTTAGCTGCCGAGATAGAAGGAGGTCATCTGCAGCCTCGCCGCTTAGGCCAGTATTATGCGCTGTTGCAACTATTTATTTTTACCATGCAAAGCGCTTTGTTCCTGGAAAATCTAGGTTTTGTATGGATAGCCATTGAGGCCACCACATTGGCCAGCACATTGCTTGTAGCGTTCCAATCCAACCGTTCTTCCCTGGAAGCCGCTTGGAAATACGTGCTGCTTTGCACGGTCGGCATTAGTCTTGCAATGCTCGGAGCCATTTTATTGTATCAAGCCCAAGCTACTGCCGGCATCGCGCTGGAGCGGCCCCTAAGCCTTGTCGCGCTTAGCCAGCCTGGCGTATTTTTGGATGCGCCCTTGTCTCGCCTGGCTTTTGCTTTCCTACTGATTGGTTATGCCACGAAAGCCGGCTTGGCTCCTATGCATACTTGGCTGCCGGACGCCCACAGCCAAGCGCCTGCGCCTGTAAGCGGCCTCTTGTCCGGCGCGTTGCTCAGCTGCGCCTTCTATGTGCTGCTGCGCCATATCGCCATCTTGCGCCCGTCTCTGCCGCCAGGACTACCGGAAACAGCACTGTTGGCTTTAGGCCTTTTGTCGCTGTCCGTGGCGGTTCCCTTCTTGCTGCTGCAGCACGATCTTAAACGCCTGCTCGCTTATTCCAGCGTTGAGCACATGGGCATTCTCGCTATCGGCGCTGGCGTCGGCACGCCTGCCGCCCTCTTTGCTTGTTTGCTGCATGTATTGACTCATGGATTCACAAAGTCCGCCCTTTTTTATGCTGCCGGCTTCATTACGCAAGAATATCATTCTCGGCAGCTTTCCCGGATCCGCGGCCTTTTGCAGTCGTCCCCTTTTCTGGGTTGGATCTTCTTGGCTGCCATGCTGTCCATTACCGGCACCCCGCCCTTTAGCGTCTTTCTCAGCAAATTCTTGCTGCTCCAGGCGCTTTTCACAGCGGATCGCCCTTGGCTGGCCGCTGTACTGCTGCTTCTTTTGGCAGGCGCTTTTGCCGGCTTGATGCATTATGCCGGTCAGCTTACAGGCGGAACCGCACCGCACAGCCACCGCTCCATCCCGTTAAACTACCCGACTCGTTTTGTGCTGGTCGGCTCCTTGCTGCTTGTTGCTATAGGCGGCCTCTTCCTGCCGGACATGCTGGTCCAACTGTTGAATGACGCTACTTTGATCGCCTTGGGAGGTGCTACTTATGCAAAGCCATGACGTACTACCTGTAAATTGGCAGGCGCAAATCGCACAGCTCCACGGGCGTGATTATCAATTGTCCGCTTTATTCGCTAACGACGAAAGAGCCTTGCACGGCGTTTATGCTATATATGCGGTATTTTTCCAAGCACAAGAACAAGATTTACAGTTACTGCGCCTGCCTCTTTCCTCTGCCTGTCTCTCATTTCCCAGCATTACCGCTATCTTTCCCGGCGCTGCCTGGTATGAAAGGGAAATTCACGACTTATTTGGTCTGTCTCCGGCTGGTCACCCTGATTTGCGCCCTTTGGTGCTGCATCACGCGCGTGGCGTATTTCCACTGCGCAAAGATGCCGGAGCAGCAATACCGCCTGAAGGCGAAGCCTTCTCCGTCCCCCGCGCCAGCGGCGACGGCCTTTTTGAAACGCCGGTCGGCCCCATTCACGCCGGCATCATCGAACCGGGACATTTTCGTTTTACCCAGGCGGGAGAAAACGTACTGCACTTGGAAGCGCGTCTTTTTTATACGCATCGCGGCGTAGAAAAAGCCATGGAAGGCCGCACCGTCAGTCAAGCGCTCCATGGCGTGGAGCGCGTCTGCGGCGCTTGCAGCGTTACCCATGCCATGGCCTTTTGTCAGGCTATTGAGACGCTTTGCCACCAGGAAATCCCACTGCGTGCCGCTATGCTGCGCCTTATCGCCTGCGAGCTGGAACGCCTGTACAACCATCTGGGAGACATGGGAAATCTTTGCGCTGGCGTTGGCTTCCACGCAGGCGTCAGCATTGGCAGCCGCTTGAAGGAAGATTGTCAGCGCTGGAACGAACGACTTACCGGCCACCGTTTCTTGCGAAGCTGGATTGTCCCCGGCGGCGTATCCCGTGACATTAGTGACAAAGACCAGCAAGAGCTGCTGCAGTTTCTAGGACAGCTTGAAGAAAAAGTGAAAGATTTTATTGATCTCTTGGCCGGACATGACGCATTAAGTCAGCGCACGGAAACTACCGGCATTCTGCCGCATAAAGCAGCCCTGGAACTGGGTGTAGTGGGTCCTGCCGCGCGCGCTTCCGGCGTAGATGTCGACTTGCGGCGCGATCTTCCCTACGGCGCTTATCAAACCTTGCTGCCGCGCATTCCCGTACGTAAAGAAGGCGACGTAGCCGCCCGTCTTTTTTTGCGCGCCGACGAAGCCCAAGAAAGCTTGCTGCTTTTAGTCCAAGCGCTGCGCCGTTTGCCTGCCGGCCCCATCCAAACACCCATTCCGCCCTTGCCGCCTCCAGGCAGCGCCCTGGGTTGGGCTGAATCCCCTCGCGGCGGTGAGTTTATTTGGCTGCAAATTGACAGCAGCGGGCATCTGTCCCGCCTCTTCCTGCGCTCTGCTTCTTACCCCAACTGGATGGCCGTACCGCTCACAGTACCGGGCAACATCATTCCTGACTTTCCTTTAATCAATAAAAGCTTCGAGCTATGTTACGCTTGTCTCGACCGTTAGGAGTACAATCATGTGGAAATTGCTGAATACGATTTTACGAACCGGTTGCGTTACCGAAAACCAAGCCGCCCCTTCGCCGCTTACGCTGCGCGGCCGCCTGCAGCAAACGGAAAGCTGCAGTCATTGCCACCATTGCGTAGCCGCCTGTCCGACAGGCGCGCTTTCTACGCAGCCAGACTGGCAGTGGAATCCGGAACGCTGCACCTTTTGCGGCCTTTGTCTGGAAGCTTGCGACCGTCATTTGCTGCAGCATGTTCCAGAAAGCTATCATGCCTTTCATACGGCTTTAGGCAAAACGCTGGCCGAAGAAACGCATCGCATTTTCGGTCGCTCCCTGGCGATCCGCCACCTTGATGCAGGCTCTTGCAATGCTTGCGATTTTGAGATGGCCGCTCTGGGAAATCCATATTACGACTTGGCGCGTTATGGCATTTCTTTTGTCGCCTCTCCCCGTCACGCCGACCTTTTAATGGTCACCGGAGGTGTTACGCATCACCTAAAAGACGCTGTTTTGCGCACCTATGAAGCTATGCCGGAACCCAAGCGAGTCCTGACCGTAGGAACTTGTTCTTCCGGAGGCTGCGTCAATGGCGCTCCGTATGCCTTAGCCGGAAAAGTGGAAGATTTTATCCCTGTACACATGAAGCTTCCCGGCTGTCCTCCGCGACCGCAAGCCTTGCTATACGCTCTTTTGCTGCTCATTGGCCGCAAACCTTAGAACCAGTAAAAAACGGAGTCTAAAATGCATAAGACAAAAGCGACTGTGCAGTAAATCGGCACAGTCGCTTTTGTGTATTTTACCCAGTCTGTTGCGCAGCCCCTTCTTAAGCTACGACAAAATACGATAATCATCCCGAAGATGCTGCAGCAATGGCAGTTCGGCGCGCACCTTTTCCTGCACTGCACGGTCTATTTCTATTTTCACTAATTGTTCTGTTTCATCGGCTTGAAACAAAATCCGTCCCCAAGGATCGATCGCCACCGAATGACCATAGGCTTCATATACAGAGCCAGTCAATTTAGCCGGCGCCGCTCCAATAACAAAAACCTGGTGATCTACCGCCCTGGCCCGCAGCGTCAGTTCCCAATGAGCCGGCCCCGTGGTCCAGCCAAAGGCAGCCGGATAAATCAACAAATCGGCGCCTCGCCGTACCATCTCCGCGGCCATGGCGCCAAAGCGCATATCATAGCAAACACCAAGCCCCAAAACGCCCACTGATGTTTCACAAAGGGTAAGCTCCTGCCCTGCCGTTAAAGTGTCCGACTCTCTAAAACAAGTACCGCCTGCAATATCCACATCAAACAAATGCATTTTCCGGTGCCGCCCCAGTAAAATCCCCTGCTCATTAAACACAAAGGACGTATTATAGACGCGCCCTGCGTCATCGCACTCTGGAATGGATCCGCCCACTAGAATGACTCCGTTCTCCTTGGCCCACTCACTCATGCGTCTTACGGTTTCGCCCTCTGCCGCTTCCGCATATTTAGGAAACAGCACCGCCTGATAAGGACAGCTGAACATTTCAGGCAATACCACCACGCGACAGCCTTCCTGGGCTGCTTGCTGCACCATCTGCTGCGCCTGTTGCAAATTTTCCTCTTTATCAACGCGTGTAGCCATTTGGCAAAGACCCACAAAAAATTTTTTATCTTTCTTCATAACTTCCTCCTCAAGACCATCTTCTTGTTTTCTCTTGATTCTACTTGTTTGCTTCAGTTCCTGCCCCTTTTATGCTTTTCTTGGATCAAAGCAAAAGGGTGTCGCGTCGCAAAATATCTTTTTAGCTAACATTCTCCCCAGAATAGACATGTATACCTTAATGTTTCTTCCATTTTTTCCCCCATGCTTGTTTTTCTGTTTTTCGCAATGTAATTATTTTATGTTATACTGAATTCGTCGGTATATTTAAAATTATTCGAAAAGGGAGTTGAGTGAATGAATCGGAAAGTTCTTGTCACCTTAGCTGTCCTGGTAGTCTTCCTCTGCAGCATGCAAGTAGCCTTTGCTGCAGAACCGAGTAACAATCATCTGCCCAACATCAAAATTCTTGCCACAGGCGGCACCATTGCCGGCTCTGGAGCCACCAGCACGACCACGGTTGGCTACACCGCTGCCGTAGTTCCTGTGGACGCGCTCATCAACAATGTACCGGAACTTAAGAAAGTAGCCAATGTCAGCGGCGAGCAGATTGCACAGATCGCCAGCGAAAACATGACCAACAAAGTTTGGTTGAAATTGGCTAAACGCATCAACGAACTGCTGGCTTCTGATGATGTGGATGGAATTGTCGTTACCCACGGTACCGACACCATCGAAGAAACGGCCTATTTCCTAAATCTAGTCGTTAAAAGCGAAAAACCGGTTGTTATCGTCGGCGCCATGCGTCCGCCAACAGCCATGAGCGCTGACGGCCCGATGAACCTGTACAATGCCGTAGTCATTGCCGGCACAAAAGAAGCCCGTAACAAAGGCGTTCTGGTTTGCCTGAACGACGCCATCAACGGCGCTCGTGAAGTAACCAAAACCAACACCTCGCTGTTGGACACCTTCCGGGCTCCGGAGCTTGGCTACCTTGGCTACATGCAAGGCGGCAAAGCCTACTTCTATCGTGAATCTACCCGCAAACATACTACGCAAAGCGAATTCGACATTACCGGCCTCACGGATCTGCCTCGCGTAGATATCGTCTATGGCTATGCTAACAATTCCCGCGATGGCCTGGATGCTTTCGTCGCTCATGGCGCTAAAGGCATCGTTCATGCCGGTGTAGGCGACGGCAGCCTCTTTACCGAAGTAAAACAAGGTCTGATTGACGCACGCAAACAAGGCGTCGTTATCGTCCGCAGCTCCCGCGTAGGTAATGGCATTTTGGCCCGCAATGGCGAAGCCAACGATGATGAGCTTGACTTTGTTGCTTCAGATACCCTCAATCCGCAAAAATCCCGCATTCTGTTGATGCTGGCTTTGACAAAAACCCACGACACCAAAGAAATTCAACGTATGTTCTGGGAATACTAATTCCCACTGACAAAAATCCTGTCCAGCTAGCTGGGCAGGATTTTTGTATTTTTTCTTTTTTTCCTTCTCTGAAGCAGGTTTTCCTCGCCTAACGTCTAACCCTTTAATTAATATATGTATTATATTCCCAAGGAGGTCTCGAATATGGTTATACACAGCACATCCATTCTTATCAGCTATCTTGACAGCCGAGACCCCGGACCGGAAAGCCCGCTGCAAGCATTGTGCCGGCAAATTGCGCCGCAAGTAGTATACCTGCTGCCTTGCGCCCCTACGGAAGCGCCAGGCTCCGCTCTGTCGCAAGAGGCGGCAGAAGCCATGCGTGAATGGCTGCATACCGCTTACAGCCCCTCTCTGCCTGTGTATATTCGCCCCATAAGCACAACCGAGCCAACTAGTTTTACGGATATGCTCGCTGCTAGCAAGCAAACCTTGTTGACTATCATCCGGCATTGGCACCAACATCCGACACAGTTCCATCTTAATACCGCTTCCGGAAGCGAAGCTATGAAGGGCGTTCTTCTGCTGCTCTGCGAAGCTGGCCTTATTCCCAACGCCACCCTTTGGCAGGCGCAGCCAGTTATAAATCACGCCTCGCACCTGAAGCTGTCCCGTCTGCAGCCCACCTTGCTAAGTGAAGAAATTAGCATGGAGCAGATTCGCCCCTTAGCCGAAGAAATGCGTTTTGCCGAATTGGCTCGTGAATGCCAGCATATTAAGTCTGTAACCCTCTGCACGGACTGTAGCCGCACTGCCGGTCTGATGACAGAAATTTTCCAAGCCTATCACTACTGGGATGCTATGCAATATGCAGAAGCCTCTCGTCTGCTGCGTAGTCTTTGCTATAAGCTCTCCGATATTCCAGAAGCTGAAATTCCCGCGGAAATACTATCAAAACAGTTTTTATTCCTCGTACGGCTGCTTACCAACGAAGACATGTATAACCTTGACTATCTGACTGAACTGGCCTTCAGTTGTGAACGTTGCTTTCTGCGCGGCGATTATCAAGGAACGTTCTTGCGCTTCCGTCATTTCTACCAAGGCCTCTGCGAATACCTGCTAAAACAGGCTCTCCACGATCTGCCCGCTTCGCTACACGACTTGGAGCAAGCGGCGCTCTCTTTGACTGAAATGCCCGGACGCGACTTCTCTCTCTTTTGGAACGTCCACTTAGAATCCCGTCTTTTAGGCGATCGGGTTCCTGCTGGTCACATAGTCGCCGCCCTTCATGAATTATATCAGCGCTCTTTTTTAGGGCAAGGCATGCAGCCCCTCTTAGAAACGGAAAGCGCCGATGCCCTGCTGATAGTCCAAGAACTAGCTCGCTATTTTCTACCCGCTTCCGACTATCCCTTGCAACGCGATACACTTGATAAACTTCTCCCTTTCCTGCAGCAACAGGGCGTCACCGCCGCCCTTAGCTTTTGAGGATTTAACTCATAAAACACTTTCGCGTCTTTCGTGTATTTCGCGGTTCGATTATAATTTCCGGCATAAAAAACGGTTCCAGGCTTCGCATCAGCCTGGAACCGTTTTTTATGCCAAGGGAATTTCTTTTTGGGGATGCTCTCGCAGCTCATCTACTAAAAGCCGCGCTTGAAAGATCTCCCGTTGCAAGACGACTTTGTATATAGGCGTAACCGCGGGACAGCCGTCCGCCAGCCACTGTTCCGCCACACAACCCACTGCATAGGTCACTCCGATACTGACAGGCACGCGCAAAGGAGGAAAAGGAATGCGTTCATTCAAATCTGCTTGCAAGATGCTGCCAGGCAATTGCTGCAAAAATTGCTGCGCTTGCTCTGTAGTCAGCGTCTTGCCATAAATAGCCGCTAAGCTGCAAATCAACGCCGTCTCATTCTCCAGGAGATTCTCGCTGCCGGAAACCGCCAGCCAGCCCGCATGCGCCGCCGCCCAGCGACGCAATTCCTCCGCTTTGCCGGCCACCACCTGCTTTCCCATACCCTCTCCTCCTTTACAACACGCCTACCTCTTACTGACGACTTTCGCTGCCCGCTACTAAAATCCTGCCTGCAGCGTCTGGGGTTGTTTAAATATAGGTTAAAGCCTTACCTAACTTGCACTTTATAGTCTTTATTCCTCCCGTTCCAGCAAAATAGTTGATGCATAATAGCAGTCCTGACTGGGTCCTGTTGCAGCTATGCCCATAGGCGCCATGGTCACAACTCTCCAACCGGTCGCAAGTAAGGAGTTCAACTTATCCAGATTGCTCTTATTCCCATAACCGTGTTCCAAAATAAAAATCATCTGCCCTTTGTTCATAGCTAGTTACCTCCTCAAATGAACATTGCCCTTATTCCTCTTTTTGCAGCGAATACACATTGGAAAAATAAATATATAAAATTGCTAAGGTCGGCACAATAATCAACATGCCAAACACCCCGCTAATATGCCCGGCGAATAACACGCCAATCATAATAAACGCCGGATGCAGCTTCGTCGCCTTACCGACTAGCGTTGGATAAATAAGATTGTGATTCAGCTTAAACATAATCACGTAAAAAACCAGCAGCTTCGCCGCCATCAAAGGATCTTGAATTAAAACCGTCGTAATCGCCAAAACAGAGGCGACGATCGGGCCCACCACCGGAATCCATTCTCCCACTGCTGATAAAAAAGCAAAAAGCACGATATGGTTTACACCCAACAGCCAGCCTACCGCCAACACAGATAGGCCGGAAATAAGCGATACCGCCATTTGCCCCTGAATATACCGTCCCAGCATAAA
The DNA here is from genome assembly GCA_964551055.1 of uncultured Anaeromusa sp. Classification (GTDB taxonomy): domain Bacteria; phylum Bacillota; class Negativicutes; order Anaeromusales; family Anaeromusaceae; genus Anaeromusa. The sequence goes on from CAZKCR010000025.1 coordinate 16,875, forward strand.
TGTCACTTGATCGCAAAATAGCTGAATAGCCTCTCCGGTTCTTGGAAAAAGCATTTTCACTCCATTGCGTCCTTTGCTGGCATCTTTCAGAAAGTAAAAGGTGATAATCGGGATTCCGATCATTTCCGCTAAATTGGAGCTAGTCTGCAAAACTGGTCCGATGGAGGCTTTCGCAAACGAAACAGACCAGGCCGTTGCCGCCTGCAAGATCTGATTGGTCTGCTCTTGAATAAATTCAGTTGACCCAAGCCAGGGATGCTGTGTTGCCAATAGCGCGGCAAAGGCATTTACATTTTCGGCTATATTCGGCATGTCCTTGACGAAGTTAGTCAGCGCCGGCAAAATGCTGCCTGTAATAAAGGCCAGAATCAAAACAAACAGAAGAAAGAAACCGCCCAAGGCCAAAGCAATTGCTAAGGTTTCCGGCAGCTTCTTCCGCAAAAGCTGTACCAGAGGCTTCAACAAAACTGCCAGCAGCGTAGCAACAAACAAAACAATAAAAAGCGGCCTTGCCAATAACGATACCGTTAAAATCAAAGCAAGCAGCAATACCCCAAACAATAGAAACTCTTTGGTTTTATTTAAAGAAAACATTTTTACTCTCTCCTTCTGCCTCATTCAAAACTCTACATACCTATTTGTTCTAAAGCAGCCTTTTTCCTGTTTTAGTTAGCTATTTTTTTGCTAGGATAGGCAGAATCATCAAATCGCCCGCTTCACTGCATACCAAAAATAAGAATAACCACTGCGCAGCCCTTTAGAAGAGAACGTCACTCAGAGTAACATATAAAAGCAGAGAAAGGCCAGAGGAGTAGAGTGAAGGATCAACGAGGCTGCGGCGGCCGTGATTGTATTTGATACTTTTATTTGGGCAATACGATCCGCAGTACGAAAACACTCGC
>CAZKCR010000026.1:0-16806 GCA_964551055.1 uncultured Anaeromusa sp.
GCCATAGTAGCCCTCAGTGGAACCCTCCGATTCTCGCCGTGACTCTTGTTCAATTCTCGTACATTTCGTCATTAACGCTTAACTTTTGGCTTTTCTGGCTGCGTGGTAGCAGGAGGCTGTACAGGAGCGGGAACCTCCTTGGGGGGATTTTGCTTGGCAGCGCCTTCACGGAAGGCTTGCAAGGTGGGCTCGTCCTCATCTAGAATGTAGATGCGTCCAGGTTGGCCGTTTTGATCGTAGTCGATGCCGCTCCACCAAATGGCTACTTTGATATTAGGGTATTCTTTCAAATGCGAGAACATATCGCGAATCCAGGCCGGCTTGTCACCACCGACGGAATTGCTGGCAAACTCGCCGATGAGGAAGGGCTTGCCGGGGAATGCGGTTGTGTAGCTTTGGTAGAGAGGCTGATAGATTTCCTGGAAGGTTCGCCATTTTTCCGAAGGGAAATAAGTGCCGTTATTATAGCCGGTCATGCCGACAATATCGACAGCTTCATCTCCTGGGTAATAGACAAAGGAATGGTTCCAGCCAAAGTCAGGGCGGGACACGTCATGGGGGTTCCAAACCCAAAGAATATTATCGGCGCCTTCTTCGGCGTATAAGCGGCGTAGGTGGTTCCACAGGGCGATATACAGGTCTGCGTCTTTGGAGAGGTGGTAGGCGGAGTACCAGCACCAGTCGCCATTCATTTCGTTATTGAGCCGCAACAGCACCGGATGGTTGAAATATTTCAGCTGTCTGGCGTGGAGGCGAAAATATTCGTCGTGTTTTCCGTCCAGTACTTCATAGACGAAACTGGCGTTGCTGCTGCCGCCGGTCCAAAGCGCATTAGCCTCATCGCTGTTGCGAATGGTGCTTAAAGTTAATTCTACATAACGTCCTTCTTCATAAGCTTGCTGCAGGCCGCGTACAGGGGCGCGCTCTTCCAGCGTCTGGTAGCGAAGCAAAAAGGGAAATTTATGTTTTGTATTTTCTTCGATTGTGTTTAGAGGCCGTAAGACTTCCGGTGCGGAGGGCTCGAAAATACCCCAGGTCCAGGTACTGGAAGGAGAAAAATAACGCTGCCAGAAGGCTTGCAGTTCTTGGTGGCTAAAGGTTTTAGCTGCAGAAGCGTCACGCCGAAAAATGCCGGCATGGCCCTCACGCGAAATGCGCTGAAAGCTGCGGCGCACTGCATCGCCCCAGTCAATGGGATCGGTGGATTTGATTAGTATAGTATATACTTCGCTGTCGCCGGTGGCGATTTCCGCGGAGTAGTAGTGGTTGCGGTCCTGCGGCACGGCTTTTAAGGAGCGGCGCTGCCATTGCAGGATATGTACGAGCCGTCCGGCGGCATCCGTGGTATAGCTGTCTTGGAGCAAGTCATGGTCTTTGGTGTTTTGTAAAAAACGGTTGCCATACTCCATGTATTCGCTGACCGTGCTGCCTGTGTGGCGTAAATCATCCCGGTAAATTTCAATTTTATGGGCAGGCGTCTGAAAAACGGTGCGTACTGCAGAAAGGCTGATATCAAGATTCATACCCGCAGGGACGGCAAGAGAATAACCGTTGGCGTAATCATGATAACGCTGCCAGCCATCGCTGGCGTCTCCCAGTGTTTTATAATCGTCTGTTGCTTGGCGGCTTGCCGGATCGGCTGCATAGCCGTTGATAAAGTGCAGAGTTTCCGCTGCCGCGCTTTGCGGCCCGAGGAAGGCGCTGCAAAGCAGCAATACAACCCAAAGATAATGGCGCATGAAAAAACTCCTTTCATATTATAAACTGATCTCTTCTAGTGTAGCGGGAAATAAAGACTGGCGCAATGAGTCTTTACGGAAGCGGCGGAGGCATGTATACTTTTAAGCAGAAAGAAATGAGCGGGTTGCTCCCTAGAGGCAGGAGGAAAAAACAATGAGTGAAGTAGTTTTGCATTATACCCGGGCTGGCAAGGTGGAAAGCCTGCATCGGGCGGATATTGCCTTTGTAAACCTAAAGGGCGAGATTGTAGATGCTGTTGGTGACGCTAAGCGGCCCATGTTTTGGCGGTCTGCGGCGAAACCGTTTCAGGTACTGCCCTTTGTCAGGGATGGCGGGGTAGAGCATTTTGACTTGACCCAGGAAGAGTTGGCTTTTTTGGTTTCTTCCCATAGTGGTGAAAAAGAGCATGTAGCCTTGGCGCAAAGCGTTTTGGCTAAGGTGGGATTGACGCCGGAAGCCTTAGCTTGCGGCGCGGCTAAGCCCATGAGCGGCAAGGCGGCCACAGCGGTGTTATTGGCTGGCGAAAAATTTCAGGCCGTGCATAACGCGTGCTCTGGTAAACATAGCGGTATGCTTGCTTTGGCCATGCTGCGGGGATTGCCTATCGACGGTTATACTTTGGCGGAGCATGCAGTGCAACAGGTTATGCATCAAGAAGTAGCTGCAGCGGTGGGCTTGACGCAGGAAGAAGTGGAATTAGGTATTGACGGCTGTGGCGTACCGGTATTTTGGCTGCCCTTAGATCGCATGGCTTACGGCTATGCTCGTTTGGCCAAGCCTGAGGGGGCTGGTTGGGGCGCGGATGAAGCGGCCATTACTACTGTGCGCAATGCGATGGTAGCGTATCCTCACGCAGTGGCGGGTACTGGTCGTATTGATACGGTGCTTATGGAATTGACTAAAGGTCGCATTGTGGCCAAAATTGGTTCGGAAGCCGTCTATTGTTTGGCAGATACACAAAGCGGTTTGGGGATAACCTTTAAAGTGGAGGACGGCTCCTATCGCAGCATCAATCCCATGGTCATCGGCGTATTGAAGCGGGCGGGTCTTTTGACGAAGGAAGAAGAGGCGGCCTTGTGGGCTAAATATCCGCCAGTCCTTAAAAATCACCGCGGCGATATTATCGGAACTATCGAGGTTCTTTTCTAATCCAGACAAAAATGATAAGAAAACTACGAATAGGCGGTTGACAGCCTGTTCGTAGTCGTGATAGTATTGATTTCAACAACTCCATATAACTTCTTTTCATCATGAGTTGGCTGAGGGACTGGCCCAATGACGCCGCGGCAACCACATTCGCGTTTTGCGCGAAATGAACGGTGCCAATTCCTGCAGGGGGAAATCCTGGCAGATGAAGAGAGAGACGGCATCTTTATGAAACCGGGATCTCTTCGCTGCGCGAAGAGATCTTTTTTGTTCCATGCCGCTGTAACCCTCTGCGTACCCTCTGTTACTCCTTTACTCTGTGTTCGTTCCCTATTAAGGATTTTTCTTATTTAACTAGCTGAAAACAACTGAAGGAGACGATTAGTACCATGAGAAATTTTGCATCGTTGAAAGCCAAACAATTTACGGAATCGGTCATCCGGGAGATGTCCCGCGTGGCGGCGGCGCATGGCGCGATTAACTTGGCTCAAGGTTTTCCGGATTTTCCGGCGCCTCAAGAATTGAAGGAAGCGGCGCAGCGGGCCATTTTTGCCGACCATAATCAGTATGCGATTACTTGGGGCTCTAAGCCGCTGCGGGACGCTATCGTCTGGAAAACCCAGCGCGATTACGGCGTAACCTGGGATCCAGAAACACAGCTGACTGTTGTTTGTGGCTCTACCGAAGGTATGATCGCTACTTTGTTGGCTACGATCAATCCCGGGGAAGAGGTTATTGTTTTCGAGCCTTTCTATGAAAACTATGGTGCGGACGTGGTTTTATGCGGAGCCACGCCTCGGTATGTGACGTTGAAGGCGCCGGACTTCTCTTTCGATTTTGAGGAATTAGCGGCAACCTTTAATGAAAAGACGCGGGCTATTATCATTAATACTCCGAACAATCCTACAGGTAAGGTGTTTAATAAGAAAGAGCTGGAATTCATTGCGGAATTGTGCCAGCGCTATGACGCCTTGGCGATTACCGATGAAATATACGAACATATTTTGTATGACGATGCTAAGCATGAACCAATTTGGACGCTGCCGGGCATGGAGGAACGGACCATTGTCATCAACAGTGTGTCCAAGACCTACAGCGTTACCGGCTGGCGTATCGGTTTTGTAGCCGCATCAGCGGAGCTGACAGCCTCTATTCGCAAGGTTCATGATTTCTTGACGGTTGGTGCTGCGGCGCCCCTGCAAATGGCAGTGGCCGAAGCGGTGCGCTTTGAGCCTCAATACTATGAAGAATTGGCGTCTTTTTATCGGGAACGCCGCGATTATTTGCTGAAAGTGCTCCAGGACGTTGGTTTGGGATGTGTACGGCCGCAGGGGGCGTACTACATTATGGCGGATATCCGGCCCATGGGCTGGGATGACGATGTGGCCTGTGCCTTCCATTTAGCGGAAAAAGTCGGCGTAGCCGTAGTGCCAGGCTCCAGCTTCTATCGTCCAGAACAGCCGGACAGCCATACCTTCATCCGCTTCTGCTTCTGCAAAAAGATGGAGACCTTGGAAGCAGCTGCAGAGCGTCTGCGTCAGTGGCGCAAAAAATAGCAGTCAACGAATTTTAGGTGTCATCTTCCTGAACCATACCCAGGGCCCGGGCGTGAGAGGGGAATGAAACGGCCGGAAGTTCGCTGCCGATATAGGATAAAATCATGCGTAAACAGAGAGGACGATCACAATGAATAAAAAATGGTTGAAATGGACCAGTGCAGCACTGGGCGTTGTTTTGGCAGGAACTCTTTTGGCAGGCTGCGGCGGCGCTTCTAAGCCGGCAGCAGATACAAACAAGCCTTTCCGGGTAGGGGTGACCGCAGGTCCTCATGCGGAAATTATGGAAGAAGTTAAAAAGGTAGCGGCGAAAGACGGTCTGAATATCCAGATCGTGGAGTTTAATGATTACATTCAACCCAACATTGCCTTGAATCAAGGGGAGCTGGAAGCGAACAGCTATCAGCACCAGCCGTTTTTGGACAATCAGATTCAAGAAAGAAAGTATGCCTTGACCAGCGTGGCTAAAACCGTGATTTTCCCCATGGCCGCTTATTCTAAGAAAGTGAAGTCCGCTGCGGAATTAAAAGACGGCGCGATTGTAGCCATTCCCAACGACCCCACTAATGCGGGCCGGGCGCTGCTGCTTTTGGAAAAGCAGGGTCTTTTGAAATTGAAAGAGGGTGCCGGTCTGAAAGCAACGGTAGCAGATGTTGTGGGCAACTCCAAAAACATTCAGCTCCGTGAATTGGAAGCCGCCCAAGTGCCTCGTTCTATGGAAGATGTGGATTTGGCGGTTATTAACACAAACTATGCCTTAGTGGCGGGTTTAGTGCCTACCAAGGATTCTTTGTTCATTGAAGACGGCAACTCCCCGTATGCCAACGTGATCGCCGTACGCACTCAGGATAAGGATAACCCGGCCGTGCAAAAGCTGCTCAAAGCGTATCAGTCTGCGGAAGTGAAAAAGTTTGTAGAAGAGCATTTCAAAGGTTCGGCTATGGCTGCGTGGTAAGACAGGTGTAAAGTCTATAATGATAGTTTGGAATTAGCGGTTTCCTAAAGGGGGCGTAAGGATTGAGCCAGACATTAAAAGAAAAAGAGGCGCGGCTTTTAGAATTGCTGCGTCAGATGGGCAAGGTGGCGGTTGCTTTTTCCGGCGGCGTAGACAGTACTCTCTTGGCGGCGGCAGCGCATAAAGTGTTGGGCGGGCAGGCGTTGGCGGCTACGGCGTCTTCGCCGTCCCTGCCGGAATGGGAACTGAATGATGCTAAGAGGATAGCTGAAACGATTGGCGTGCGGCATGTAGTGCTGAAAACGCAGGAGTTTTCGCAGGACGCTTTTGTGGAAAATACGTCTTTGCGCTGCTATCATTGCAAAAAAGAGCGCTTTACGGCGCTTGTGGGCTGGTGCGAAAGCCAAGATATTCCATGGATTGTGGAAGGTACTAACTTGGATGATGCCGGCGACTTTCGGCCGGGAATGAAAGCCATCGAAGAATTGTCGGCGTCAGTGAAAAGTCCGCTCTGGGATGCTGGTTTTACTAAAGCTGATGTGCGGGCTCTTTCTAAAGAATGGGGCCTACCTACGTGGAATAAGCCTAGCGCCGCTTGCCTGGTGTCGCGGCTTGCTTATGGACTGCCGATTACGGCGGAACGACTGGCGCAGGTAGACCAGGCGGAACGAGCTATCAAAGAAATAACTGGGCCTGTTAATTTGCGGGTGCGTCATCATGGCGAAACGGCGCGGATTGAAGTAGCACCTGAATGGTTTGGCAAACTGGCGGAACCGGCGGTGGCGGAGAAGCTGACGCGGACGTTGAAGGAACTTGGATTTGTGTATGTGGTGCTGGATTTGTCAGGATACCGGTTAGGAAGTATGAATGAAGTCCTGTCACCGGAACAGACGGAGGGACTGGGCTAATGAGACCGGAAGAAGGGTTGCAGGAACTCTTGCAGCAAGTGCTGCAAGAACTGAATTTTGGCAGTGTCATTCTTACGTTGCAAGATGGCCGGGTGCTGCAGGTGGAAAAACGAGAAGTATTCCGGTTGCCGTGCCCTGTTGCTAAAGCGGCGCAAGCATCGCCGGACACCGTGCAGGTAGTCAGACGCATTTTGACAGGCTTGGGAGCGCTGGCTTACGGGCGAATGGAGCTGAAGGTGCAGGGCGGCAAGGTAACCCAAGTGGAAACTACGGCAAAATTACGCGGCTGCGATTGGCAAGGCATGGACGGAGATGGCATTTAGGATGTTATTGCCTAAAAGGATCTTGACAGGTGGTTGTGAGCATGATATCCTGTAATCAATTCAGAGTTAAATAGTCGAGTTTGGCTGATCAGAAAGACTGAAGGCCAAGGAGGTTTCGCGGCATTGTGCTGAGAGAGTCTTCCTTGGCCTTTTTTGCTGTATTTACGATGTAAATCGGCTGCATGGTCAGCTGATATGAGAAATGGGAGGAAGAAACATGAAAATCGCAAAAAGCCTGATTGACCTGATTGGTAACACCCCGCTTTTGGAGCTTACGAATTACGAGAAAAACCATAATCTACCGGCGAAGATTGTGGCCAAACTGGAATATTTCAATCCACTAGGCAGTGTGAAGGACCGGGCTGCTTATGCCATGATTGCGGACGCGGAAGAAAAAGGCCTTTTGGACAAGGATACGGTCATTATCGAACCGACCAGCGGTAATACCGGCGTTGGCTTGGCTTTTGTGGCGGCGGCCCGCGGTTATACGCTTATTTTAACCATGCCGGAGACTATGAGCATTGAACGGCGGCTGCTGCTTTCGGCTTTAGGCGCTAAAGTAGTTTTGACTCCTGGCGCGGAAGGCATGAAAGGGGCGATTCGCCGGGCGGAAGAATTGGCTGCTGAACATGGCAAAGCCTTTATTCCTCAACAGTTCAAAAACCCTGCTAATCCAGCGATTCACCGGACGACAACAGCCGAAGAAATCTGGGCTGACACAGATGGTCAGGTAGATGTATTTGTGGCCGGCGTAGGTACTGGTGGTACGGTGACCGGCGTAGGAGAGGCACTAAAGGCGAAAAATCCTAAGGTTCATATTGTGGCGGTAGAGCCGGCGGAGTCTCCGGTGCTTTCCGGCGGTGCAGCTGGGCCCCATAAAATTCAAGGCATTGGCGCGGGCTTTGTGCCGGATATTTTGAATACCGGCGTGGTGGATGAGATTTTCCAAGTGCCTGGAGCGGATGCGTTTGCTACTTCCCGCGAACTGGCAACTACCGAAGGACTTTTGGTGGGCATTTCCTGCGGCGCTGCGGTCTATGCCGCTACGCAGCTGGCTAAACGGCCGGAGTTTGCCGGTAAAACCATTGTGGCGCTGCTGCCGGATACAGGGGAACGCTATTTGTCGACGCCGCTCTTCCAAAGCGAGCAGTAAGAACATTATTTGTGAAAAAGTGCAGGCTGGCGTGTATTTTTGCCTTGTAGCTTGATTGCGGTCATGCTACAATGACCAAAGAACCAGGGCGGTATCCCTTGCGGGAACTGCACCGCAGACAGCTAGCTTTGCCGACAATTTCATCAGGCTTTCTTATCGCTTAGATCCTGCGGGACTGAGACGCAAAAGCCGCACTGTCTGCTGTACTATTGCCTTCCGGGTTTCCGGGAGGCTTATTTTTTTGAGGAGAGTGGTTTTCATGAAACAGGTTACAACGGTGAAAGAGCTGCGCCAACTGGTAAACGACGCGCGGCGGGCGGGACAGAGCATTGCGTTGGTGCCGACGATGGGCTACTTGCACGAAGGGCATTGTACGTTGATGCGGCAGGCTAAAAAAGAAAACGGTCTGGTCGTAGCCAGTATTTTCGTGAATCCGTTGCAGTTTGGCGCGGGTGAGGATTTTGAGGTATACCCCCGCGACCTAAATCGTGATGGTGCTGCAGCCGCTGGAGCGGGTGTGGATGTGCTTTTCACCCCTTCTGTGGAAGAAATGTATCCTCAAGGCTATGAAAACATGAAGACTTTGGTGTCGGTGAGCGGCGCCAGTGAAGGCCTGTGCGGCGCTTCGCGGCCCGGGCATTTTCAAGGCGTGGCGACGGTGGTAGCCAAACTTTTTCATTTGGTCCAGCCGGATCGTGCGTACTTTGGTCAGAAGGATGCCCAGCAGGTGGCGGTTATCAAGCAGATGATCGTGGATTTGAACTGGCCCGTAGATATTGTAGCAGTGCCTATTGTACGCGAAGCGGACGGTTTGGCTTTGTCTTCACGGAATATATATCTTTCGCCAGAGCAGCGACAAGCGGCGTTGGTCTTATCGCGGGCGCTGCAGAAGGCTAAGGCGCTGCTGCAAGCTGGAGAACGCCGCAGTGCGGTGGTTGAAGCTGCGGCAAAAGAGGAACTGGCGCGGGAAGTGCTGGCGGCCGTGGAGTATGTGACTTTGGTGGATTCGGTTAGCATGCAGCCGGTGGCGGAGATTAGCCGGCCGATTGTACTGGCGTTGGCTGTGCGTATTGGTAAGACGAGGTTGATTGATAATTTGCTGTGGGAGGAATGCTAAGATGATGCGACATATGTTTACCTCAAAACTGCACCGGGCGACAGTGACAGAAGCCAACTTGAACTATATGGGCAGTATTACCATTGACGAAGATCTTGTGGACGCCGCCGGCATGTATATTCATGAACGGGTGCAGATTGTGAATAACAATAATGGTGCTCGTTTGGAAACCTATATTATTCCCGGACCGCGCGGCTCAGGCGTTGTCTGTTTAAACGGAGCGGCTGCCCGCTGGGCCCAGCCGGGGGATGTCGTGATTATTATGGCCTACGCCTGGATGGATGATGCCGAGGCGCGCACCCATGTGCCGCGGGTCGTTTTTTTGGGGGAAGGAAACTGCATCGAAGCCATAAAAGGTGCGGAGCAACATGGCGAAATCGGCTGATTGACAATAAAGAGACCCGTAGTTTATGATGTAAGAATGAATACATCGGAAGCTGGGAGGTCAAGGTTTTGCGAGCGCGAATTCTAAAGCTGCTGCGGCAGCAATCCCAGGACTATCTATCGGGGGAAGAGATTAGTCGGCAAATGGCGGTCTCTCGTACTGCCGTATGGAAGCACATTCAGGAGCTGAAAAACCACGGCTATGAAATTGAGGCGCATCCGCGGAAGGGCTATCGTCTGAAAAGCCGTCCAGATCTGTTGCTGCCCGAGGAAATCCGGGCCGGACTGTCTACACAGCTTTTGGGCCAGCAGATTGTGCACTTTTATGATACGTCCTCCACTAATAATGAAGCAAAACGCTTGGCGGCTGATGAGGCTGTTGAAGGGACCATTATCGTGTCGGAAGCGCAAACCCTGGGACGGGGACGCTTGAACCGAGGGTGGTTTTCTCCGCCTGGCGGCGGCGTTTGGGTCTCGGTGATTCTCAGACCGCCGTTTCCGCCGCAAGAAGCGCCAAAATGCACGCTGCTGGCAGCCGTAGCGACAGTAGAGGCGATTCGCGAAGCGAGCGGTCTAGAATGCGGCATTAAATGGCCGAACGACATTTTCTGGCAAGGCCGCAAGGTTGTGGGTATTCTTACGGAAATGAGCGCCGAAATGGATGCCATCAACTATGTGGTCTTGGGCATAGGCATTAATGTAGGTTTGACGGAAGCTGACTTTCCGGAAGAGCTGCGCGAGATTGTCGCTTCGGTATCTATGGGAGCCGGGCGGGAAGTGTCTCGGGTGGAGCTGCTGCAAAAGCTTTTAGCTCGCCTGGAGTACTGGTACCAGTTGGTGAAGAAAGAAGGCTTCGCACCGGTGCTGGAAGCGTGGCGGCGAGAGTCGGTTACCTTAGGACAGCCGGTTCGTGTGCTGGCAGGAGAAGAAACCTATGACGGAGTGGCTGAAGAGCTGGCGGAAGACGGCTCCTTGCTGGTGCGTACGGAAAGCGGCCTGCGGCGTGTACTTGCAGGAGATGTATCGCTGCGCCTTAAAAGGGTAAAGCGTTAAAAATGGAGGAACAAATCACATGCTATTAGTGGTGGACATCGGCAACAGTAATATCGTTCTGGGTGCTTACGAAGGAAAAACCATGCAGCACCATTGGCGGGTTTCGACAGACCGCCAGAAGACCGGCGACGAGTACGGTATGCTGCTGAACAACCTGTTTCACTATTCCGGCCTGACGATGAAGGATATTACAGCTGTTATTATTTCCTCGGTAGTGCCGCCGATTATCGTGCCTTTTGTCCGGATGTGCCGGCGCTATTTTAACGTGGATCCGCTTGTTGTAGGGCCTGGTATCAAAACCGGCATCCGCATCAAGTATGAAAATCCGCGCGAAGTGGGCGCTGACCGGATTGTCAATGCGGTGGCGGCCTATGAAATGTTTGGCGGACCGCTGATTATCATTGACTTTGGTACGGCCACAACCTTTTGCGCCATCGCCGACAATGGCGATTATTTAGGCGGGGCTATTTCTCCTGGTATTGGCATTTCTACGGAAGCTCTATTTCAGCGGGCGGCGAAACTGCCGCGCATTGAGCTGGTGCAGCCGAAGCAAGTAATTTGCCGTAATACGGTGAGCAGCATGCAATCAGGCATTATCTTTGGTTTTACCGGCCAAGTCGATGAGATTGTCCGGCGCATGAAAGAGGAGCTGGGCAGCGATGCCTATGTAGTTGGTACCGGCGGCTTAGCGAATTTGATTGCCCAAAACTCCACAACTATTAATGTAGTGGAACATTTCTTGACGTTGGAAGGATTGCGCATACTCTATGAACGGAATTCCTAAATTGACGATTGGCGGGCTTGTGCTCGCCAATCCTGTTATTTTAGCCCCTATGGCCGGTGTGACGGACTTGCCTTTCCGACTTTTATGCAAGGAGCTGGGCTGCGGTCTGGTTGTTTCGGAAATGATCAGCGATAATGCGCTGCTTTTTGATAATGAACGTACGTTGGATATGTTGCGCATGGAACCGGCGGAACGGCCGGTAGCCATGCAGATTTTCGGCTCAAGTCCGGAGCTTATGGCGAAAGCAGCCCGGAAGGTAGAAGCTGCCGGGGCGGATATTATTGACGTTAATATGGGCTGCCCGGCGCCGAAGATTGTCAAAAACGGCGAAGGTTCGGCGCTTATGCGCGAGCCGGAACTGGCGCAGCATATTTTGCGCGCTGTTGTGGCGGCAGTAGAGGTGCCGGTAACCGTGAAAATCCGCAAAGGCTGGTCCGATAACGAAGTCAATGCGGTTGAAGTGGCACGTTTGGCGGAAGAGGCCGGCGTGGCGGCAGTAGCGGTGCATGGACGGACGCGGGAACAATTTTATGAAGGAAAAGCGGACTGGCAGATTATTCGCGAAGTCAAAGAGGCTCTTTCCATTCCGGTAATTGGTAATGGCGATATCTGGAGTCCTGCGGATGCGAAACGCATGTTGGAGGAAACCGGCTGCGACGGTATTATGGTAGGCCGCGGCTGTCAAGGGAACCCTTGGTTGTTTCGTGATATTTTGGCGTATTTGCGAACTAGCGTTGTGCCGCCGGCCCCATCCTTGGAGGAACGACGGCGGTTCATTTTGCGCCATTTGGATATGCTTATTTCCTTGAAAGGGGACTATGTCGCCATTCGGGAGATGCGGCGTCATGCAGCCTGGTATACTAAAGGCGTACGCGGCGCTGCTAGATGGCGGCAAATGTTGAATCAGGCGCTTTGCCGGGAGGACTTTGAGCGCTTGCTGCAAGAAATGCTGGCAGCGGAGCTGGCTGCTGCAAACGGGGGCTGAAGATGAGTGACAGCATGATTTTATTTCCGCTGATGAGTGGTGTTTTGCCGCGTCCTGGAGGCGGACGCGCTAAGGGGATTTTTTTGCCGGATCAAGGGGGCAATTGGCTGGCGAGGCTGGCGGGAACGCGGAATAATTTACTCCTTTGCCCTTGGCTTAATGATGAAGAGCGATTGTATCCAGTAGGGGTGTCTGCTCGCGTATTGGATGTAGAAGTGCAGCCTGCTTTTGACGAGGATGGTCAGGCAGTGACCGTTTTTTTGGCGACTCTAGAAGGACAGGAATTTATGCGCTGGCATTCTTTCCGAGGCAGTCAGGACTTAGTGCTGGCTGAAGGCGTAGAGGCTGTACCGCTGCGGCAGATGCGCAAAAAATATCCGGCTATTTCCGGGGCGGGCTGGCAGCCGGCAGGGGGGTATACGGAATTCCGCGGTCCCGAGGATCTGCCGGTAACTATTTACGGACTAGACGTGGAAACAGGGCGAGAAGTTTCTATCACAGCCAATCTGGGCGGATTGGTGACGCCGGAGCAGGCCCACACCATTGAACATGGTATTATTCGCGCTTTGCAGCAAGCCGGCTTATGTACGACGCGTACGTTGCTTAGCGCTATTTCGCATGAGACTGAGGAATTGAAGTGGTCCGTGGAGGCCGGCATTCGTTTTGCCATGCCGGAGATTTTGGGGCAGACCCAGGGCGGCGCCTGTGGCAATCCTATGACCTATTTGGCGCAAGCTTATTTTAGCGAGACTTTTTTGGAGCAGCTCGAGTCGGGGGAAAATGCCGCTGATGCTGTGGAACGAGCGCGCAAAAGCGCTATGTCTCAAGTGATGGAAGACTTAGACCTTACAGGCGATCCGCAGCTTAGGGCCTTAGAAGGATTGAAAAAAGGCATGAGTCATGACGATACCCCCTTGCCGGTTGCTGTGTGCAAACGAGTGCTGCAGCGATTCCCTTTTTCTCCCTGGGGATGACTTGCCATATTGACGAAGCCGACCTTTGGGCCTATAATATTGTCCAATAGCATAAAGAAGTTTTAAGTGTCAAGGCAAACTTGACACTCTTTCTATTGTTTTGTAGTAATGAAGCAAGTATAAAACAGAAGGAGCGCGAAACATGGCGGAAAAACAGACCATTCTCACCGAAGAGGGCTTGCGTAAATTAGAAGAAGAACTGGAGTTTCTGAAGACAGAACGTCGTTCGCAAGTGGCTGAACGCATTAAGCAGGCTATTGATTTTGGTGACATCAGCGAGAACTCGGAATATGAGGATGCCAAGAATGAGCAGGCCTTTATTGAAGGCAAAATTGCCGATTTAGAGAAGAAACTGCGTAATGTAGAGATTATTAAAAAAGGCGATGCCGATGTAGTGACTGTTGGTTCGACAGTAGTACTGAAGGATTTGGAAATGGATGATGTGGCCGAATATACCATTGTTGGTTCGACGGAAGCAGATCCCATGGAATTCCGAATTTCCAATGAATCTCCTGTTGGCGCGGCTATTTTAGGGCAGCGCGTCGGAGGGATTGTGGAAGTGCATGTTCCTGCAGGCGTGCTGAAGTATCAGATTATGCAGCTCAACGGCAAGTAAGGAAAAGAAGTGGGGGCAAGGGTATGTCGGAAGGAACGTCAGAACAACAGACCGAGCAACAGCAACGGGAAGAACTGAATGAACAGATGCTGGTGCGCCGGGACAAGATGAAGCAGGTGGCCGAAAAAGGATTGGAGCCTTTTGGTCGCCGTTTTGACCGGACGCATCAGGCGACGGAAATATTGGCAGGTTTTGAAGAGTTACAGGGAACTACTGCGCGAGTAGCCGGGCGAGTTATGGGTTTGCGGGGGCATGGCAAGGCCAGTTTTGTGCATATTCAAGATATGTCCGGGCGGCTGCAAATTTATTTCCGCCAAGATACGGTAGGCGAAGAAGCGTACGAGCTTTTCCGCCTGCTGGATTTAGGAGATATTATTGGCGTAGAAGGCGAGATTTTCCGCACCAATAAAGGGGAAATCAGCGTCAAAGCCAAGTCCTTTGAGCTGCTCTCTAAGGCGTTGCGGCCGCTGCCGGAAAAATGGCATGGTCTCAAAGACGTGGAAACCCGTTATCGCCAGCGTTATTTGGATCTGGTGGTCAACCCGGATGTGCAAAAGACCTTTGTTTTACGCAGCCGTATTATTCAGTCCTTACGGCGCCAGTTGGACGACAAAGGATTTTTGGAAGTGGAAACACCCATGATGCATCCCATCCCTGGGGGAGCTACAGCTAAACCGTTTGTGACGCATCATAACGCGCTGGATATGAAGCTCTATATGCGTATTGCACCGGAACTGTACTTAAAACGGCTGATTGTCGGCGGCTTTGACAAGGTCTATGAATTAGGCCGGATGTTCCGCAATGAAGGCATTTCTTACAAGCATAATCCGGAATTTACCATGGTGGAATTGTATCAGGCATACGCCGATTATGAAGATGTGATGCACTTGACCGAAGAAGTTATTGCAGGCATTGCGCAGCAGGTGTTGGGTACGACGAAAATCATGTATCAAGATCAAGAAATCGATTTGACGCCGCCGTGGAACCGCATGACCATGCCGGAAGCCGTGTTGAAAATTGGCGGTGTTGATTTCAGCCAAGTGAAGACGCTGGAAGACGCACGCCGCTTGGCAGATGCCCATAACATTCCCTATGAAGCCAAGGACGGCATTGGCGGTATTTTGAATAACGCTTTTGAAGAATTGGTGGAAGAGCATCTAATTCAGCCTACTTTTATCACCGGACATCCGACGGAGATTTCGCCGCTGGCTAAGCGTAATAAGGAGAATCCGGAAATTACTGATCGCTTTGAAGCTTTTATTTTCGGGCGAGAAATGGCTAATGGCTTCTCCGAACTTAACGACCCCATCGATCAGGAAGGGCGTTTTATGGCCCAGGTGGCTCAGCGTGAATCCGGCGATGACGAAGCGCACATGATGGACCGTGATTACGTGACGGCTCTGGAATATGGTTTGCCGCCTACAGGCGGTCTGGGAATCGGTATTGACCGTCTGGTGATGCTGCTGACAAACAGCCATTCCATTCGCGATGTGTTGTTGTTCCCGCATATGCGGCAAGCTCAAGACTAAAACAAGCCCCTGCTTTCGTACTGAAAGCAGGGGCTTGTTCTTTTGAGAAGGACTTTTTATTGGAATGTCGAATTTGTATGGAGTGAAAACGACTGCTCTAGTAGCTGAGAAAGGTGGGCTAATAATGTTTTCAGGCAGCCAGGTTAAGACGGTTTTGCAAGAGCGCGAAGCAGCCTTTATACAAGATTTGGAGCTTTGGACCAATATTGACTCGGATACGGGAAATCTAGAAGGAAGTCGTAAGATTGCAGCACTGTTGGCGCAGAGGGTGACCAAATTGGGCGGGACAGTTGAAGAACGGGCCAATGAACGGGGCGTACACGTTATTGCGCGCTTTCCGGGAGATGGAACACTTAAGGCCTTGTTGGTGGTGCATACCGATACGGTGCTTAATACCGATGGCGGACGTTACCCGTTTCAGCGGGGAGACAACGGTATGGCTTACGGGCCGGGCGCCGGAGACTGCAAAGCGTCAGCCTTACAGATGCTGTATGTTGTAGAAGCATTTTTGGCGTTGAAGGCAAAACCATATGGTGAACTGATCGTCTATTTTGATGCTGAAGAAGAAACCGGTTCGACTGATGAGTTTGCTTTTGCGCAGGAGTTGGCGCAACAAGTGGATGTTGCCATTATTGCCGACACGGGACGTCCTAATTGGGGTATTGTAACCAAACGCAAAGGAAATGCAAGGTACACTTTCAAGATAAAGGGAATTGGCGGGCACGCCGGCAATTCGCCGCAGGCGGCTGGCAATGCGGTCATGGAGCTGGGACATTTGCTGCAAGGACTGTATGAGCTTGCAAGCCCATTGCCCAAAGACCCCGAAAACTACAGTACAGCGGCGCTTAAGGAACGCAAGGTTGCTGACCATGGTCAGTTTATTCCACCTAATAGCATTAATGCGGCCGTTGTGGGAACTCCAAATGAAAAAGTTAATGTTATTCCCGATGAAGCGTGGCTAAAGGTAGAAGTGCGCTGTTATGAGCAAAGCGAGTTGGAACGGATTGATCAAGCTATTCGTAAGCTGGCAGCTCAACCGCAAGTGGCGGGAACAACCGTAGAGGTGGAAGGGGGCTTTGTGAAGCCTCCGATGGAGAAAACGGCTGCAGTAGAAGAAATGGTGCAGCTTTATAAAGCGATTGTGAAACGCGAATTTGGCGCGGATGTGGTAGAATGGATTGCCGGAGGTATGACCATTGGCAATGTGACAGCTTCCTTTACGCCTACTATTGACGCTCTGGGGATTGATTGCGATCCGCTGCTAGAGCACACTCGCAAAGAAGAA
Organism: uncultured Anaeromusa sp.; assembly: GCA_964551055.1. Classification (GTDB taxonomy): domain Bacteria; phylum Bacillota; class Negativicutes; order Anaeromusales; family Anaeromusaceae; genus Anaeromusa. The sequence goes on from CAZKCR010000026.1 coordinate 16,509, forward strand.
GTGGATTTAAAGGCTTTTGTGTCGCGTACAGCGGCCCTGGTGCTTTTGTTAGCAGAGTTGAGTGCGAAGCACTCTTAGGTAGTTCTAGGAACCCGCAGGCGGCTTAGGGGCCGTCTGCGGGTTCTTATTCTTCGTTCCATTCAACAAGGGCCGGGCCCGCGTTCGTGACTTAGAACAACGTTTTTGGCAAACCGTAAAATTCATTGTAAAAATGCGTTGACACGGTAGGTGCAAAGTGGTAAGATAACACCTGTCGCCGCGAGAGGCCGGGCCGCAAAGCGCGTAAGCGAAAGAGCGA
>CAZKCR010000027.1:0-10376 GCA_964551055.1 uncultured Anaeromusa sp.
ATATTCATCCCAATTGGGCCTTCGTAATTGCTTCATATATGTATGTCCCCTATTTCCCAGTTCTTTTTATAGTATGGACTTACATTCTCCAAAACAGCGACTCTTTCCTGCCAACTTTGCGCTTATCTTTTCAAGTGAAGAAAAGCAGAATTTGAACAAGAGTCACGGGAGAACCGGAGGGTATGCAGGAGGGCTACGGTTTTTGAACATTGAACTACATAACCCTCATTCGTGCCCTCCTGCGACTCTGGTTCTCTTGTTCATTCCGGTACTCCCAACCCTCACTTCACTCCCTTCCATTGTTACGTTCTCCACAAAAAAAGAGGCTGCCTATAGGCAGCCTCCGCAATTTTATTTGGTTCCGAAAATGCGATCGCCGGCGTCGCCAAGACCGGGAATAATATAACCGTGGTCATTCAAGCACTCATCTACAGCTGCCGCGTAAATCTCCACGTCCGGATGCGCTTCGTTGACAACTCGTACGCCTTCCGGCGCCGCCACCAGGCACATGAGCTTGATGTTTTTAGCACCATGCTTTTTCACCAAATCAATGGCCGCAACGCACGAACCGCCAGTAGCCAGCATCGGATCGATAACAATCAAGTCTCGTTCCTGCACGTCCGTAGGCAGCTTGCAGTAGTATTCTACCGGCTGCAATGTCTGCGGATCCCGATATAAACCGACATGCCCCACACGAGCGGCAGGAATGATTTTGAGTACGCCGTTTACCATACCCAAGCCAGCACGCAAAATAGGAACAACACCCATTTTTTTGCCTGCAAGCACTTTCGCTTTGCATTTGGCCACCGGAGTTTGTATTTCCACTTCTTCCAAATTCAAATTACGCGTCAGCTCATATGTCATCAGCATAGCAATTTCGTCGAGCAGCTCACGGAATTCCTTAGTTCCAGTCGTTACGTCGCGAATATGAGTCAACTTGTGTTGAATTAAGGGATGATCAATAACTTTTACTTGCATGGATGGTCCTCCTCATTACTCTGCATATAAGGGATATTTGGCGCAAAGGGCCGCTACACGCCGCCGCGCTTCGTCCTTGCTCTCTTCGGAGTCAGGATTTTGCAGCGCCAAGGCAATAATCGCGCCGACTTCGCGGAAGTCGTCTTCCAGCAGGCCTCGGCTCGTCAACGCCGGTGTGCCGATTCGCACGCCGCTGGTCACGAAAGGACTGGCCGGATCAAAGGGAATGGTATTTTTATTCACCGTCACGCCCACATCATCCAGCAGACGCTCCGCTTCCTTGCCGGTCAAATTTTGAGCCCGCACATCCACCAACATCAAGTGATTGTCCGTACCGCCAGACACCAGCGTAAAGCCTTGGCCTGTCAGCTCCGCCGCCAATGCTTTGGCGTTTTTCACAATCTGCTTCTGATAAGCCTTAAATTCATCGCTCATCGCTTCTTTGAACGCCACAGCCTTAGCGGCAATGACATGCATCAGCGGACCGCCCTGAATACCGGGGAAAATGGCCTTGTTGATAGCAGGCCCCATAGCCGCGCTGCAAAGAATCAAGCCGCCCCGCGGTCCTCGCAGTGTTTTATGCGTTGTTGTCGTCACGATATCGGCATGACCGATTGGAGACGGATGCTCCCCAGCCGCCACCAAACCGGCAATATGAGCCATATCTACCATAAGCAATGCATCCACACTGTGTGCAATGGCCGCCATCCGTTCAAAGTCAATAATCCGCGGATACGCGCTGGCTCCGGCAACAACCATCTTAGGCCGATGCTCTTTCGCCAGTTTTTCCAATTCGTCATAATCAATGCGGTGCGTCTCGGCATCAACGCCATACGGAACCACATTGAAGTACACGCCAGATAAGTTTACCGGGCTGCCATGAGTCAAATGACCGCCATGGGACAGATTCATACCTAAAATAGTATCGCCATGTTTAAGCAAAGCAAAATAAACAGCTGTATTGGCCTGCGCCCCTGAGTGAGGCTGCACATTGGCAAACTCAGCGCCAAAAAGCTCTTTGGCTCGGTCAATAGCCAGTTGTTCCACCACATCTACATGCTCACAGCCACCATAATAACGCTTGCCGGGATACCCTTCGGCGTATTTGTTGGTCAGCACCGAACCTTGGGCTTCCATAACAGCCTGAGAAACAAAGTTTTCCGAAGCAATCAATTCCAGCTTATTTTGCTGCCGTCCCTTTTCCAACGCAATTGCTGCAGCTATTTCCGGGTCTACGTTCTGCAAATACTTCATGATTTTTGCCTCCTTTATTTGTCCATTCCGTCTGCAGGACGGCTATATACAGCCCGACAGCCGCCTATCAACTTCGGCCGCGTCCGAGCTGCTACCACACTTGCTTCTCCAATACGGTTGTTTTGCAGCCGCAAGGGCACCGCTACACGTTTCAAATGCATGCCAATCAGCGTATTGCCGATATCCAAGCCAGCCTCCGCTTGGAGCTCTTCCACCACGACAGGTTCCTCAAACTGAAGCATCGCTTGCGCCGCCAAAGCGCCGCCAGCCGTAGGTACCGGAAACACCGAAACCTCCGGCAGATTCAGCCGCTGCTGCACATCCCGTTCCACAACCAAAGCCCGGTTCAAATGCTCACAGCACTGGATAGCCAACGTCATCTTTTGCCGCCCCGCTGCTTGGCGCAATCCCCCCAAGAGCGCTTGCGCCGCTGTTTTAGAGCCTGCAGTACCAATGGCGCGGCCAATTACTTCACTAGTGCTGCAGCCAATTACAATCAGCGAACCCGGCTGCAGCTCCCCTTGGTCAATTAACTCCTGCAATGCAGCTGCCGCCTGTTCTTCCAAGGCCGCCTTCATATGCTCCGCCTCCCGTATCGGTCCCTGCCAATCTCTCAAGCGCAAGGATCTTTCTGTCTGCTATTTTTCCAGGACGCTGATTTTTTCTACCCGGCGCGCATGACGTCCGCCGGCAAATTCCGTCTCCAGCCAGGTCTGAACGATCATCAGCGCTAAGCCGGAACCAATCACACGCTCGCCAAGAGCCAGGATGTTCGCATTATTGTGTTCTCTAGACATCCGTGCGGAAAATACATCGCCGCATAAAGCAGCGCGGACGCCCGGCACTTTATTAGCTGCAATAGAGATACCAATACCTGTACCACAAATTAAAATACCGCGCTCAAATTCTCCAGCAGCCACCTTTTCTCCTACTGTTTGGGCAATGTCTGGATAATCCACAGACGCCGTGGAATATGTGCCAAAATCCGTATGCTCCATGCCCTGCTGCCGCAGATAATCCTTAATCTCCTCTTTAAGCCGAAAACCGCCGTGATCGCTGCCGATCGCAATTTTCAAATCTATTCCCTCCTTCTGCCAACAATCATTCGTCTTTTTTCGCCAACACTTGCTTTTTTCCTGCCAAATTTTTTATTTTCTCCCACACCTTGGGTAAAAGCAGTTCCAGCTCCAACGCACAAGCAGCATATACGCTTTCATTGCCGCCATAAGGGTCGCTGATATCGCCACTTTCTCCCGCATACTCGCGGAGCGTAAAAATACGCGCCGCTTTTGCTTCGGGCACCGACAACAACAGTTTCTTATGCTGCGTTGTCATCGTCAGAATTAAATCATAAGACGCAAGCTGCTCTCTTGTCAAAAGCTCTGCCCTATGCCCTTGACTAGGCAAGCCTTTTTTCTTCAATACCGCTTGCGCCTGCAGCGACATAGGCTCCCCCTGAGCCGCCATCAGTCCAGCAGAAGCTACCGCCACAAGACTTTCCGCGCCAGCTTGGCGTATCTTTTCCTGCAACAATGCCGCCGCCATCGGACTACGGCAGGTATTGCCTGTACAGACCATCAAGACTCGCACCATCTCTATTCTCCTTTTGCGAAGCGACGCACCCGTTGACCGGCGGCTTTACGTAAACGATTCATTACCGCCTGCCCCAAGCCGGCTTCCTCGATACCTTCCGCCAAAATGCTGCGTACTGGCAGCGAGTCAAAACGCCGCAATGCGGCGAATAAACCTGCAGCCAAAGTCTGCGGACGCCTGCGCTGTCCATAGGTTATTACTCTAGGTGAAGCCGGCAAGCGTTCCGCCAACTCCTCCGTCACCAAAAATCCGGTTTCTTCGGCCGTATCCTGCCGCCAAGCCGTCAAAAAAGCCTGTTCCAACAGCTCAGTGGGTCCTTCCCAAACCTCCACCGCCGCTTTCGGCGCATAATGGCGATATTTCATGCCTGGCGCTTTAGGGATTGCAACCTCAGCGCCCGATAGAGCCGGATCCATCTGCAAGTTTGGGATAACCTCCCGCAGCGCTTCCGCCGTCAAGCCGCCCGGCCGCAACAGCACGGGAACTTCGCAGCTAAGATCCACGACCGTAGATTCTAAGCCTACCTTGCAAGGGCCGCAGTCCAAAATGGCATCAATACGCCCGTGCAAATCTTCCCAAACAGCATCCGCCGTCGTCGGACTTGGCTTGCCCGATGTATTAGCGCTGGGTCCTGCCACAGGCACTCCTGCCTGTCGGATTAGTTCGCGAGTCACAGTCGTTGCCGGCATACGCACAGCTACCGTATCTAGACCGCCGGTAACCACATTGGGAACACGCGAACTTCGCGGCAAAATCATCGTCAACGGCCCCGGCCAAAAACGTTCCGCCAACATTCTCGCTATCGGCGTAATCTGCTGTACCAATGGTTCCCATGCTTCTAAATCAGCAATATGCAAAATCAAAGGATTATCCGAAGGCCTTCCTTTTGCCCGGTAAATCGAGGCTGCCGCTTCCGCATCCAAACCGTTAGCGCCTAAGCCATATACGGTTTCCGTAGGAAAAGCTACTAACTTTCCCTCACGAAGCAGTTTCGCAGCTGACTTAATGATTTCCACATCTGGTTTTTCGGCATCCACCCGCCACCATAAGGTTTCTTTTTTCAAGGTATCCATTATCTGCTCAGCTCCCTTGCTTGCGCAAAGCCACAACTCGCTCAATACCGGCGTAGTCTGGCAAGATGGCATCCACTTGCCAACCAGACTGCTTCCCTAATTGCGCAACCTCTTGGGCCTGTCCGCTGCCGACTTCCAGCAACAGCCAGCCGCCCTCACGTACATAGACACCGCCCTCACGTACCAAACGCCGGTAAAAATCCAAACCGTCCGCGCCTCCAGCCAGCGCCATACGCGGTTCACGATGCACTTCCGGCTGCAACCCTGCAAGGTCCGCCTCCGGAATGTACGGAGGGTTGGAAACAACGGCATCAAACTGCTGCCCAGCTACAGGCGCAAACAAATCGCCCTCATAAAGCTGCAATCTTGTTTCCACCTCATGGCGCTTGGCATTTTTTCGCACGATCGCCGCAGCTTGCGACGACAGCTCCACCGCTGCAGCCTGCCACCGAGGCTGGCGCTTCAGCAGACTGATCACCACCGCGCCGCTCCCAGGTCCAATCTCCAAAATGTGCACATCTAGTGTTTCCTTCAGTCTAGTCTCACAAGCTTCTACCAACAGTTCCGTATCCGGCCGCGGCACCAACACATCGGGCGAAACCAAAAAATCCAACCCCATAAATTCCTTACAGCCCAAAATGTACGCTACAGGCTCTCTTGCCGCCCTGCGCAGCACCATAGCCCTAAAAGCCGCCAATTCCTCCGGCAGCAACGGCTGATCAAAACGCACATATAAGTGTAACCGGTCCATGCCGAGGACATGGGAAAGCAGTACTTCCGCATCCAGACGCGCTTGCTCAACGCCTTTGTCTGCAAAGTACTGCTTGGTCCAGGACAGAACGCGGCCGATAGTCCAGCGATCCTTGTCCACGTCCATTCTCACTCCATTTGTTTCAATTTCTCACTCTGCTCCGTCGCAATCAGCGCCTCAATCAATTCTTCCAGCTCGCCGTTGAGCACAAAATCTAGCTTATGCAGCGTCAGGCCGATACGATGATCGGTCACGCGCCCTTGGGGGAAATTATACGTCCGAATGCGCTCGCTGCGGTCCCCTGTGCCAACCTGACTTTTCCGGTCCGCCGCCACCGCCGCATGCTGCTCTGCCTGCGCCTGTTCTAGCAGCTTAGCCCGGAGTACCCGCATAGCCTTCTCTTTGTTTTTAAGCTGCGATTTTTCATCCTGACAGGTAACCACCACGCCTGTAGGCAAATGGGTAATCCGAATGGCCGACTCTGTTTTGTTTACATGCTGGCCTCCGGCGCCGCTGGCGCAATAGGTATCAATTTTCAAATCGTTTTGATTCACGTCAATGTCTACCTCTTCCGCTTCCGGCAATACCGCTACCGTTACAGTTGAAGTGTGAATACGACCACTCGATTCGGTCACAGGCACGCGTTGCACCCGATGCACGCCGCTCTCGAATTTTAGCCGGCTGTAAGCTCCGTCTCCGTCGATAACAAAAACGATTTCCTTATAGCCGCCCAAATCCGACGGGTTGCCGTCCAGAACCTCTGTGCGCCAGCCCCGGCCTTCAGCATAGCGTGTATACATGCGAAACAGATCGCCCGCAAAGAGCGCTGCCTCATCGCCACCAGCGCCGCCGCGAATTTCCACAATAACGCTCTTTTCGTCATTGGGATCCTTGGGCAGCATCAGTACGCGGAGTTCTTGCTCCATCTCCGGCAGCTTATCCTGGTGTTCCTCCAGTTCGGCCTTGGCCAGCTCCCGCATTTCTGCATCGCTTTCCTCCGCCAAAATCTCCCGGGCTTCCGTCACCGCCTGCAACGTCTCCTTATACGTACGAAACGCCGTAATCAAGGGAGTCAGTCGGGCATGAGCCCGAGTGTGCTGCTGCCACCGTTGCATGTCCGCCATCACATTAGGATCGCTGATCATGGCTTCTAATTCCTGATATTTATCTTCAATTGCCTGCAATTTTTCTAGCATTAATAGTACCTCACAACAAAAATACAACAGTTATCAATTTACAACTCTCTCTTGCGCTACCGCTTCATCCTCCGGCAAGACCGCTTGCAGCGCCGCAATGGCCACTTCAATCTGAGAGTCGTCCGGTTGACGAGTAGTCAGCTTTTGCAGCCACATGCCAGGCAGCACAATGGCGCTTACCAGCGCCTGCTCCCCCACGTGGCGTCCGGCGTAACGAATAATTTCATAGGCAATTCCCGCTACTACCGGCAGCAGCACAATGCGCGAAGTAATGCGCAGCCATAAATCCGGCCAGCCTAAGAAAGCAAAAAGCAGAATGCTGACTACCATGACAATCAAGAGAAAATTCGTCCCGCACCGAGGGTGCAGCGTGCTATGACGCCGCACATTTTCTACGGTCAGCTCTTCGCCTGCTTCGTAGGCGTAAATCGTCTTATGCTCTGCACCATGGTACTGAAATACGCGTTGAATATCTTTCATCGAAGAAATAGCCGCTACGTATCCAAAAAACAAAATCAAACGCAGTGCACCCTCCAGCAAATTGAGCCAAACCGGATCGGTCACGGCTTCATGAATATATTTGGCCGCAAAGGTTGGCAGCACGACAAACAAGCCAATGGCCAGGACAAAGGAAACCAGCATCGTCAGCACCAATTCTTTGGTACTCAGTTGTTCCTCTTCCTCGCCGGCAGCTTGCGCCGAAAACGACAACGCCTGCAGACCGTAAACCAAAGATTCTAGCAAAGCCACCGTACCTCGCACAAAGGGCAGCTTCAAAACCGGATAGCGCTCATTAATGGAAGAGAAGGGTTCTTTTTTTAATTCAATACCGCCGTCAGGCCGCCGAACCGCCGTTGCCAGATACCCCGGGCCGCGCATCATCACGCCCTCAATGACAGCCTGACCGCCAATTGTCGGCTTCTTACTCATAGGAATCTCCTTTATGCAAACAGGTGCTAATTATAACTGTAGCAGAGCATCGCTGCTCTGCTACAGAATTGCGTCCTATTACTTTCCGTAACGCTTGTTGAATTTTTCGATCCGACCGCCAGCCGTAATATTACGCTGCTGACCGGTGTAAAAGGGATGGCATTTGGAGCAAACGTCCACGCGCAATTCTTTTTTCACCGAGCCGGTCATGAAGGTATTCCCGCAACCGCAGGTTACTTTCACTTCCTGATAATCCGGATGAATTTGTTCTTTCATCGAAGCATACACCTCTCTTTACCCTAGGGATTGAGTCATCGCCAAACAAAATCAGCTGATTGTACCCGATTAGTATAGCATAGTCAATAGAGAAACTGCAAGATCCTTCCCTCTATTTTTCCAGGTCAATCTTCTGCGCTTTTCACATAATGGCTGAAACTGCCCAGCACCAAATCGGGAAATCGTTTCGCCAACTGACCTAAAAAGGCAGGTACGCCAATTGGATCCGCTTGCTGCGGCGGCAGCGTCTCTAATAACCAGTCCGGGTCAATATTAAGATTGCGCAGTTGAATCATGTCCACGCCGGTTCGTTCTAAAAAGCCTTCCCAAGCTTCTATTTCTTCCGGCCTGTCATTAAGCCCCGGGAAAAAGAGCATATTCAGCGATACATAGACTCCATTTTCCTTCGCATAGCGAATGGAGGCCTCCACATCCTGGAGCGTGTAGTTTTCCGCCCGATAATAGGCCTGATACACTGCTTCGCGGGCGCTGATAATACTAACGCGCATACTGTCGAGGCCAGCGTCGACAATCTCCTTAATTCCCTTAGTGCAGCCGGCATTGGTGTTGATATTGATTTGCCCCTTAGCGCATTGAGAACGAATCTGCCGCATAGCCGGCGCAATACGCTCATAGGCCAAAGCCGGTTCACCTTCACAGCCTTGACCAAAACTGATAATGCCTTCCGGCGCGGTCTCTAAATGGTATAGGCCTACTTGCGCAATTTCCTCAGCTGTAGGTGCAAAAGCAATACGGCTTTGCGGCGACGGACAGCATTCTGCTGGTTGTAGAGAAATGCATCCCAAACACTGTGCATTGCACGTGGGTGAAGTCGGAATTCCCGCTTCCCAACGGCGGTAAAAAAGATTCTGCGCCGTACAGCAGTGCCATTTCAGCGAACAGTCTCCCAATTGTTTCACAATCCGATTTTGCGGCATCTCCGTCGTGACCGCTTTCACTTTTTTCCGCAAGTCTTTGGTATTGTAGCGATAAGGATGCCATTTCTCATTATCATCTCCCGGCACCGCCGCCACAACCAGTTCTTCGCCCTTTAGTGCTACCGCCGCGTAGCCAAACAGCGGCAATAAAGGAGCGTTCTCTTCTCGCTCAAACGCGGGCACAAGGGTGCGCGTATATCCCATCGGCAAGATGGCAGCTACCGCCAACAAACCCGGACCCAATCGCTCCACTTGCCCAGTTTCATTCATGGTAACCGCCCATCTTCCCGGCAATAGGCACAATTCTGCACCTTCCGGCAGCGGCATAACTTCGTCATCTTTCAGCAAACGCTGCCGCTCGCCATGCCGAGCTACCGCCGCTTGCCCCGGCGCATCAAAAATTTCTCCATCTGGAGCGGCATATAATGCTGTTAACATACTTTCGTTCTCCTTTATCTGGTTCTGCAGCCATTATATCATGTTCCACTCGTTACAGCATGGATTTGCCAGGCATAATTGCTGCCCGATTATTGCGTCTTTTTCCTTTTCTTTTTCCACAGCATTCGTTACAATTAAATAAAGCAAGAAAATTTGAATGTGAGGTGGCTACACATGGCAAACAAAAAATTGATGTTGGCTTATGATGGTTCCGAACACAGCCAACGGGCCTTGGATTGGGCGCTGGACCTCAATGCACAACTGCTGTATGAATTGGAAATCGTCACGGTAATTCCGCCCTTCCCAAGCCTCTTTGCGGATTTTCCGACAGATACGTATGCGCTGATGGAGGTCAACCGTAAAAACGGCCAAACTATGCTGGAACGCGCAGCCGCCCATTGCCAAGAACGCGGTCAAACGGCTACGACGGCTCTTCTGGAAGGACATATTGTCGATACCTTGATTGAACATGCCACCGAAGGCGGCTTCACCTTTTTAATCAGCGGTACCCGCGGTGCCGGCGGCTTTGAAGGCCTGTTACTCGGCAGCGTGGCGCACAAGCTTGTCACCTACTCGCCTATCCCGGTGCTCATCGTAAAATAAAAAACGAACAAGAGTCGCGGCGACGGTGCCGGAAGCACCTAGGGTCGGTTGTGCCATGGATGGCATAGCAACCGACGTCCACTGAATTCCTGAGGGTACGCAAGAGAGGAAACGATATTGCAACAGGAGTAAAGGGAGTAGAGTGAGGGTTCCGCAGGAGTATATTAAATTTCATTTTCTTTTTTTCTCGAATTGTGATCACCTCTGTCGTACCCTCTCGCGACTCCGGTTCTCTTGTTCAATTTCCATCTTCTCAGGCTGTTCCTCTATATAAAAAGAACCTCTCTAAGCAAAAAGCAGGCCGCCGGCAAATGCCGACGGCCTGCTGAGTAAGTACTGCTATTAG
>CAZKCR010000027.1:10476-16790 GCA_964551055.1 uncultured Anaeromusa sp.
AAAAAGCAGGCCGCCGGCAAATGCCGACGGCCTGCTGAGTAAGTACTGCTATTAGATGCTGATTTTTGCACCCAAGAGCTCTACGAAAGAGCGCAGCCATTCCGGATGATTAGGCCAAGCTTGAGCGGTGACCAACTGTCCGTCGGTCACAACCGGAGCATCTTCCCAAGAAGCGCCAGCCAAACGGCATTCAGCGGCGCAAGCCGGATAGGAAGTTACTTTCTTCCCTTCCATCACTTCGCATGCCGCCAAAAGCTGCGGTCCATGACAAATAGCCGCCACAGGCTTGCCCTGTGCAAAAAACTCTTTTACAATCGCAATCGCTTGAGGATACATGCGCACATATTCAGGGGCGCGGCCTCCCGGAACCACAAGGCCCACAAAATCAGCAGCTTTTACGCTTTCCAAGGCTGCATCAACCGGAATACGATGGCCAGTCAGCTCCACGTATGTATCCAGTCCAATGAAATCATGTACAACCAACTGCAACGTTTCGCCGACTTTTTTATTAGGAGCAACAACAACCACTTCGTAACCCAGCATTTGCAGCGCCTGCTGCGGAACCTTTACTTCATAATCTTCCGCACAATCTCCCGCCAAGAGTAAAATCTTTTTCACAGCCCATGCCCTCCTTCAGGTTATGCAATTAGAATCCGACAGTTTTTTCTGTCTTTTCACTTGATTCGCTCTTGTGCAGTTATCTCCTGCAGCATTGCAAAATAAGCCTATTTCTTTACAAAACATTTACATGAATAACTAAGGAGGATCTCCTATGCGTTCGGATTTACTTTTAAAGCTCACACAAACTCATATTGAAAACCAAGACGGCCCTTGGGAAAATGTTTCCCTTACCGGCCCCCATGATCTTATTTTAATTCGTCTTTGCCAAGCGCGGCGAAACCAACAAGATTTTTCGGCCATCACTGCCGCTGCATTAGACTTTGACCCGCGCATCTTCTCCATGGCCCTAAAACACTTAGAAAAACAAGGCTATTTGGAAGGAGTCGCCTACACGTATCAGGAGGATAATCCCTATCCTAGCGAAGTGGATTTATCCAAAGCGCAAGTCACTCCTGCTGGCGAAGCCTATGAAAAAAAGCTGGGATAACCCCAGCTTTTAACGATTGAATCGATTCATCGCGTTCGACATACCCAACTTCAAAATTCCTTCCACGGCATCCGCCGCTTTTTCCAGGGCCGAATTCAAGTCTTCTTGTTCTTCCTGGTGAAAGCGGCTCAGTACATAATCCGGCACCGCCCAACCAACTGGCGGCCGTCCGATACCTAAACGAACTCGGTTAAACGTATCCTGTCTCAAATGATAGAGCAACGATTCAATGCCCCTGTGCCCGCCGCTGCCGCCCTTCATCCGCAAACGCAGCTTGCCTGTAGGCAGATCCATATCGTCATAAATCACAATGACATCTTCTGCAGGCACTTTATAAAAACGCGCCAAAGGCGCTACCGCTTCGCCGCTCAGGTTCATATACGTCTGCGGCTTAACGAGAAGCAGCACCTCGCCCTCACGCCGCGCTTCCAACACCTCAGCATTGTCCTTCAATCGCCAGTTTCCTTCCCAGCGCTTGGCCAGCACATCCAGTACCATCCAGCCAATATTATGCCTGGTTTCGCTATATTCTCTGCCTGGATTCCCCAAGCCGACAATCAACTTCAACGCACTTCCCCCGATCGAGCTAATAAAGTTTCTACTGTCACAAAATGATAACCTTGCGCTTGCAGCTCTGGAATAATGCGCCGCAACGCCGCCACTGTCTGCGAACGGTCTGCTTTGCTGCTTAAGCCTTCGCCGTCATGAAGCAAAATAATCGCCCCCGGCTTGACCTGCTCCAACGTGCGCCTGGCTATGCTTTCCGCATTGATTCGCTCCCAGTCCCAACTCATAACCGACCAGTCAATAATGCGCATGCCTCGCTGATTAACGGCGTGCAAGACCGCTGCGTCACGAAAGCCATGTGGCGGACGAAAAACCGTCGGTTTAACCCCGGCAGCCGCAAAAATTACCTGATTGGTATGATCCAGTTCTTCTGCCAATTCTTCTCGGCTGGCTTTTAGCAAATCCGAATGGCGAAATGTATGGTTTCCCAGTTGATGCCCTTCCTTAGCTAAGCAAGCTGCCAATTCTGGATAACGCTCTACATTCTGTCCTAAAAGAAAAAACGTGGCTGTCACTCCATACTCCCGGAGAATTTGCAGCACCTGCGGTGTAAAGACCGCATCCGGCCCATCATCAAAGGTCAACGCTACCAATTTATCGGATGTTCCTTTTTGCGAGCAAACCGTATGAAAAAAATCAGCCTCCGGCAAGATAGTACAAGCGAACGTCCCCATAAGAGCGACACACGCCAGACCTGCCAGCACTAGGCCGCCGTGACGCAGCCGCTTTTTTCCCCAGCCTTTATACTCCAAGACCAAGCCGAGCACGATAAGCGCAGTCAACCAACCAGCCAAATCCTCCATGCGCCAAAACAAACCTTCCACGCTCTTGCCTCCTGCATGGCTATCCGCCACACGCAAAATAGAAATTGAACAAGATATAGAGAAAACAGAGTAAACGGAGGGTCATCTTCACCTCTGCTGACTCTGTTTTCTCTTATTTAAAGAGTTTTTTCTCAGTCAAACAAGGAGCTGACCGAAAGCTGCTTATAAATACGAATCATCGCCTCACCAAACATAGGCGCCACTGACAATACTTTGATTTTATCCAATTTCTTCTCCGGTGGCAAGGGAATCGTGTTAGTAATAATCAATTCCTCAATATTGGAGTCTTTGATTCGCTGTACTGCCGGCGGACTCAGTACGGCATGCGTACAACAAGCCAAAACTGACTTAGCTCCCAATCGCTGCAACGCTCTGGCTCCTTCCGTCAGAGAGCCGGCCGTATCGACTATATCGTCAACCATGACTGCATTTTTACCGTCAATATTACCAATCAGATTCATTACTTCCGCTACGCCTGGCATAGGACGACGCTTTTCAATGATGGCAATCGGCGCGTGCAAACGGTCTGCCAACTGGCGCGCCCGCGTTACACCTCCCAGGTCTGGAGAAACGACTACCAGATCCTGTAAGTTTTTTGTTTTCAAATAATCTGCCAAAATCGGCACACCTGGTAAATGATCCAAGGGAATATCAAAGAACCCCTGAATTTGCCCAGCATGAAGATCCATGGTAATGACCCTGTCCACTCCGGCTGTCGTAAGCAAATTAGCCATCAATTTAGCCGAAATAGGTTCCCGGCCTCTGGTTTTGCGATCCTGTCTGGCATAGGCATAATACGGCACAACTGCCGTTACCGAACGAGCCGAGGCACGCTTCACCGCATCCACCATAATGAGCAGTTCCATGACATGATCGTTGATATTGGGTCCACAAGTAGGCTGCACAATAAAAACCGCTTTACCGCGAACACTCTGGTCAATCATGACCTGAGTTTCTCCGTTGTTAAAATGCCCGACAAAGGCATCCCCTACCTTAATCCCCATATAGCTGGCCATCTCATGAGCCAGCTCTGGATGGGAATTCCCCGCAAACAAACAAATGTCTTCACTGCCTTGCAATACCATGTTTTTTCTTCCTGCCTTTCCTGCGTCTCTGCGCTATTTACGTTTTGCCGCCCAACCGTCAATATTCGCCTGTCGCGCCCGAGCTACGCCCAAAGCACTGGCAGGAATGTCTTTAGTAATCGTAGAACCTGCCGCCACATAAGCGCCGGCTCCCACCGTCACCGGCGCTACCAGGTTGCTGTTACAACCGACAAAAGCCTCGTCTTCAATGGTTGTACGATGTTTCTTTTTGCCGTCGTAATTCACCGTAATCGTACCACAGCCAATGTTTACGCCACCGCCCATATCCGTATCGCCAATATAACTCAAATGCGGCAATTTGCTGCCAGGACCCACCACTGAGTTTTTCACTTCCACAAAGTTCCCTATTTTGACGCCTGCCTGCAACTGTGTATGCGGACGCAGATGCACATAAGGTCCAACAGTCACGCCTTCGGCCAGAGCGCACTCATGAGCATAGGTAAAGTGCACCGTGCTGCCGTCACCAACCTGCACATCCGTCAAGCGCGAATTCGGTCCAATCACACAATTGTTGCCAATCACTGTTTTGCCTTCCAGCCAGGTGAACGGATAGAGCACCGTATCAGCCCCAACAACTACGTCTGCATCCACAAACGTGCTGTCCGGATCCATTACAGTCACGCCAGCGACCATCAGCTCATCCACTTTACGCCGCCGCAGAATTTTTTCCGCTTGCGCCAGTTGCTGCCGGGAATTAATACCAAGTGTTGCTTCATGATCCTCTGTACTATAGGCCCAAACGCGCTTGCCTTGGCCCCCTAAGATACCAATGACATCAGTCAGGTAATATTCTCCTTGCTGATTCTGGCAATCCACCTGCTGTAGCGCCTGAAACAAGGAAGCGCTGTCGAAACAATACATGCCTGTATTAATTTCACTCACTGCTAACTCGTCAGCATTCGCATCTTTTTGTTCTACAATTTTCACTACATCGCCAGCTGCATTGCGAATGACCCGCCCATAGCCAGTCGGATCCGGCATCATGGCTGTCAAAACCGTCGCTGCGGCTCCAGCGGAGGCATGCGCCTCGCAAAGTTGTTGCAACATCTCTTCAGTAACCAACGGCGTATCGCCGCACAATACAAGCACCGAGCCTCGATGCCCATTTAAAAGCCCCTGCGCCTGCAGTACTGCGTGACCGGTTCCCAACTGTTCTTCTTGCAGTACCGTTTCCGCCTGACCTGCAAGCAAGGTCTGCACTTTTTCACTACCGAACCCGATAATAGCTACACTGCGAGAACATCCCGCCTTGCGAGCAGCATCTAACACATGCTGCACCATGGGTTTACCACCCACTTCGTGCAAAACCTTCGGCAAAGCCGATTTCATCCGGGTCCCCTTGCCAGCTGCTAAAATTACAGCTACCAATCCCCCCATTATTTTACCCCCATTTCTCATCGGTCGACACTTGTTTTACAAACAGGCCACCGCTCTATATATCGCCAATTCCAGCGCAAAAAAGCCCACGGTAAAAAAACTACACGAATTTCGCAGAAAAAGCAAGTCAAGCTCACCCGTATATTATAATAAAAACAAGCATTCTTCGCCCTTTATTAACAATATCTCTTTTTTTCGGCAAGGATGCTTCGATTTACACTTTTCATTCAACTGGGCGAATATCAATCTTCTTACTCCACTCGTCCACCTCGTGGAGCATAAGCAAGCTTGTATAGCCTTCCACCAGCTTGCGCTGTGGCTCGGCAGTAGCAATCAAGACACCGGTACCAACTACTTCCGCCCCTACTTCCATTGCCAAATCAGCCATACCCTTAGCCGTACCGCCGGCTTTCATAAAATCGTCGATCAAAAGAACACGCGCCCCTACAGGCAAAGCGCGTTTAGGCAATGACATAGTCTGAATGCGCCTTGTGGAGCCACTGACATAGTTGATGCTCACCGAAGGACCTTCGGTCACTTTACTGCCTTGCCGCACAATGACCAACGGCAAATCAAACGCTCGAGCCGTCATAAAAGCCAACGGGATGCCCTTAGTTTCCACCGTCATAATGTAGTCCGGCCGCAAATGAGCTAACCGAGTCATAAAAACTTCGCCGATCTGTGCCATCAAAGCCGGTTGAAACAATAAATCAGTCATATACAAAAAGCCGCCTGCAATAATGCGCTCCGGCTCTGCCAGCCGAAAAGCCAGCTCCTGCAAAACAGCCTGTTCGCGTTCTCCTTCGCGGCGAGGTAAAAACCGCACGCCCCCAGCTGCACCAGCGACGGTTTCTAACGTTCCCAAGCCAAACTGCTGCAACGCCTGCTTGATGGTCACCATATCCTCGCTCAGCGTTGATTTAGCGGTGCCAAAACGTTCACTAAAATAGCTTAACGGGAAAAGACGGCTTGGCATATCCACGAGAAGCTTGGTTAATGCCACCACCCTCTCAATCCTCCGTACTTTTTCCACCATGGTTCCTCCCATTCGCATTTATTCCCGAATATTAAGTTCAATTATACCATCCATCTTACGCTTTTTCACGGTATTAGGAAAATTTTTCTTTTTGGGTACGGATTATGAACAGGAGTAGAGGGAGTAAAGAGAGGGTACGAAATAGAGAACCGGACAGAGATTTTGAACAAGAGAACCGGAGTGACCGGAGGGTTCGACAGAGGATGCTGGTTTTAATATAACCCGCAACCCTCATCGTACCCTCATATTCTCCGGTTCTCTTGTTCAATTTTTTCAAAACCATTTAAGCAAAAAAG
>CAZKCR010000028.1:0-16308 GCA_964551055.1 uncultured Anaeromusa sp.
GCGCTCTCCGCCATAGGTTCTAATCTAGAGGAAATTTCACCGCGAATATCCGCTACACGCGTCAGATTTAGTTCTGTTTCCTCCATTTTACGTACAGCATCCCGCTTGCGTTGCTTATATTTACTAATTCCCGCCGCATCCTCAAACAACAAGCGCCTTTCTTCCGGTTTGCTGTTGAGTACTTCATCCACGCGGTTTTGTCCAATAACGACCATGGCGTCCTTCCCCAGACCGGTATGAGCCAAAAGTTCATGAATGTCCTTAAGACGACAGGGCCGCTTATTTAAGTAGTATTCACTTTCACCAGACCGATAGACACGGCGCGTAAAAATAACTTCACTATATTCGATAGGCAAGGTACCATCTGTATTATCAAAGGCCAATGACACTTCCGCCATGCCCAAAGGACGCCGTCCCGCACTGCCGGAAAAGATAACATCCTCCATTTTGGCGCCGCGCAGTGTCTTGGCGCTTTGCTCGCCCAACACCCACAAGATGGCGTCAGAAATATTGCTCTTGCCGCTGCCATTAGGGCCGACAATCGCCGTGATTCCTTCGTCAAATTCCAATTCAGTACGGTCTGCGAACGATTTAAAGCCATGGGCTTCCAGTTTTCGTAACAGCACGAATTAATTCACCACATTTCTTGCAGATATCTTACTCATTGTACCATCATCAGCCCCCTAATAACAAATAAAAAGCCCGCTTGCCGCAGCAAACAGGCTTACCAAACAACGACTTTCAACGAGGCTCCACAATAAAGCGAATGGCCGTCCTCTCTTCGCCATCAATGTCAATTTCCGCAAACGCTGGAATAGTCACGAGATTAATACCGTTAGGAGCCACAAATCCTCTGGCAATCGCGATAGCCTTGATCGCTTGATTCACAGCTCCGGCTCCCACTGCCTGGACTTCCGCACCCCCATTTTCGCGCAACACCGCGGCCAATGCTCCGGCAACCGCTTTGGGATTCGATTTAGCAGACACTTTGAGGACTTCCATAGTACTGAACCTCCTTCTACGTCTCTTTGAACTGCAAGGCATCCAGCATTTGTTATTCCTATTAGGTCTTCCTTTATCCCCTCTATTCTGCTCGCTATGAAAAACTCCTTCTCCTAAAGCAGCATTTACCGGAAAGATTTTACTCATGATCTTTAACAGTAAAGTCTTCCGAGGGCTCCCAGCTTCACGATCTTCTGGCCTTTCGTCAACTCTAGTTGCAAGCTGCCTGGACAAACACTTGTTTTTGCTTGCAATACTACTTCGCCAAAGCCAGCCTCTTTCCATTGACGCAAGTTCTCATTTTTTTGTCCCCGCACCTTGGAGGCATCCTGAGGATGATAGAAAAGGCGGCACGCTGAAGAAGAAAGTTGTTCTAAGCCATGCAACACCTGCTGGCGGACCAAGAAAGACCATACCAACTCGCCAAAAGCCGGATGATACGGTCCTGCCAGCAGTTTAGCGGAATGCAGCTCTTCACTGTCCTGCAAGCCCATGCGAATCACGCCAATCCTGCGCTGCTGGCAACCGTCCAGAGCCCACGCCGTGCGTTCGACCGCTTCCGTTAGCGATAACGGCGTATACGCACCGTTCATATAGGCGGCAGCCAATTCAGTTCCCGCTAATACTACCGTCGGATACAAGCGAATAAAATCCGGAGCCAGCTTCCATAGGCGCTGCAGTGTTTTTTGCCACAGCAGCCGAGTTTCCCCAGGCAATCCAGGCATCAGCTGGACTCCTACCGTCAGCCCGACTTGCCGCAACACCGCAACAGCCTTTTCTACACAAGAAAAATCATATCCCCGTTTGGCTGCATTCAATACCGAATCGCAAAGCGATTGCGCTCCCAACTCCACACAAGAAACGCCTTGCGTCTTCAGCCATCTGGCCGCCTCTTCTTCTATGGCATCCGGCCTGGTGGATAAACGAATGCCAGTTAACATTCCTCTGTTCAAAAAATGCTGCGCTGGCGTTAAAAGTTCCTTTTGCTGCTGTAGCGGCAAGGCCGTAAAACTGCCGCCGTAAAAAGCTGCTTCTACTTTCTGTCCGGACGGCTGCAGCTTCAAGGCCTGTTCTAAAATCATCCAGATATCTTCCGACGTTGGCGCCGTATTTCCGGTTCCCGTCAACATGCGTTGATCGCAAAAAACGCATTGACTTTTACAGCCAAAAAAAGGAATAAACAACGGTATAATTCGCTTTCTTGGCATTTTCATCTACCTGCCTCCTTCTAGGAAAAACTGCTGTGCGGTCTTTGATGGGTACGAAGAGTGAACAAGAGAACCAGAGTCGCGTGAGGGTGCGACCGAGGGTTACAGAGAGTTCGAAGCGCCGCACAGAGGGAACACAGAAGATAAAAAACGATGCCGCAACTATATCCGTTACGGCATCGTTTTTTCAAGATAACTTGTGCGTACTTTCTTTGGGCTGCAACGCAGCAAAAGCTTCCTGCGCAGCATGCTGCTCCGCTTCCTTCTTGCTGCGGCCGCTGCCATGCCCCGCTAGGCGGTCATTGACCCAAACTTCCACGTGGAAAATCTTCCCGTGATCAGGCCCTTCTTCACCAACCAGCTGGTACTGGATCTTTGCATCAGCCTTGCGCTGCACCAATTCTTGCAACAAAGTCTTGTAGTCCTTCAAATAATTACCATGCTCCACCAGCTTAATTTCCTGCGCCAACTGCTTCATGACAAAGTCGGTTACGCCGGGAATGCCGTGGTCCAGATAAATAGCGCCAATAATCGCTTCAAAAGCATCGGCCAAAATGGAAATGCGTTGGCGGCCTCCTGACAATTCTTCGCCTCGGCCCAAGTACAGGAATTCACCAACTTGCAGCTCCCCTGCTCGCCGAGCCAACGTAGTCTCGCAAACTAAGACGGCTCTAGCTTTCGTCAACTCGCCTTCCGGCAGTTGCGGAAACTTACGAAACAGGTAATCACTAATAATCAAATCCAACACGGCATCGCCAAGAAACTCCAGGCGTTCGTTATGAATCAACGTTTCGTGCTTTGTCTCATTCGCATAAGAAGTATGCACCAATGCCTGATGCAACAACGATAGATCCCGGAATGCGGTTCCCAAACGCTTGCACAGCAGTGCAAGTTCTTGCTGCCGACCCTTATCCACCATTTGTTTTGTCTTGCTCACGCGTAATTACGCCTTGTACTTTTTGAGCAAAATGGTAGCATTATGACCGCCGAAACCAAAGGAGTTGGAAATGGCCACATTGACCGTGCGCTGCCGTTTTACCTTTGGCACATAGTCAAGATCCATTCCTTCTTCGGCATTTTCATAGTTGATTGTCGGCGGAATCAGGTCATTAGAGATGGCCAAAGCCGTAGCAATGGCTTCAATACCGCCAGCTGCTCCCAGCAGATGGCCTGTCATAGATTTAATCGAGCTGATGGACAGTTCTTTAGCATGATCACCAAAAAGAGCCTTAACCGCCAGCGTTTCATTGCGATCATTCAACGGCGTCGAGGTACCGTGAGCATTGATGTAGTCTACGTCTTCCGGCTTCAAGCCAGCGTCTTTGATCGCCAAATTCATGCATTTTGCCGCCATAGCGCCCTCTGGCGCCGGCGCTGTAATGTGGTATGCATCCGCATTATAGCCATAGCCGCTGATTTCCGCATAAATTCGCGCGCCGCGTTGCAGGGCATGCTCCAGGGATTCCAAAATCACAATGCCTGCGCCTTCGCCCATAACAAAACCTGCACGGTCTTTATCAAAAGGACGAGAAGCTTTGGTCGGTTCGTCATTGCGTGTCGACAATGCTTTCATCGAACAAAAGCCAGCTACCGCTGCCGGCGAAATGCAGGCTTCCACACCACCGGCCACCATAACGTCAGCATCACCGCGTTGAATAATTTTAAAAGCATCACCAACAGCATTCGTGCCTGTAGCGCAAGCCGTCACTACACAGCTGGAAGGTCCGCGCAGGCCAAAAGCAATTGAAGTCTGACCAGCAGGCATATTGGCGATCATCATCGGTACAAAGAAAGGGCTGACACGGCCAGGTCCTTTATCAAACAAAGTTTTGTACTGATCGTGCAGCGTATCAATGCCGCCAATGCCAGTGCCAATTACCGTGCCAATGCGCTCCAAGTCTTCTTTTTCCAGATCTAATGCCGCATCTTCAATCGCCATGGATGTCGCGGCCACAGCAAACTGCGTTACCCGGTCCATGCGTTTCGCTTCTTTTTTGTCAATGTATTGCGTAGGTTCAAAATCTTTAACTTCACCAGCAATGCGGGTCGTAAAATCGCTGGCGTCAAAACGTGTAATCGGACCAATGCCGGAAACACCGTTTGTCAAAGACTGCCAAAAATCAGCCGCAGTATTGCCTACAGGGGTAATGGCCCCCAAACCGGTGATTACTACGCGTTTGGAAGTAGTATGCAAATAAAACACCTCACTTTAGTTAACTGCTTCTGCTTCGCGAAGCAGTCGCGCAAAAATTTCCTTTACAGGAAGAATTTCCTCAATCTTGTGAATGTACTCGCCAGTAAAGACCAAGCCGGTCTCCACATCTCCCTGCTGCGCTCGAATCAACGCCCGGATAATGCAGAAATTACGTTTACAATGCTTTAAACAGGCATCACAAGTTGTCGGCGCCGGAGCGTCCCCTTCTAAAAGGCGAGCCGCAAATGGATTGCGCACAGCCCGGCCCGGCAAACCTACAGGGCTGTCAATAAGCACAACATCCTCCGGTTTGGCCTTCAGATAGAACTCTTTTAATGCCGGGGCTGCATTGGATTCCTCACTTGCGGCAAAACGCGTACCCATTTGCACGCCGCTTGCCCCCAATTTCAAGACTTCTACAATATCTGCACCGTTCATAACGCCGCCAGCGGCGATGACCGGAATATTGACAGCTTTGCAAATATCGGGAATGATCTCACGCATGGATTGGTCGGTGCCCAAATGACCGCCCGCCTCCTTGCCTTCAACCACAATGGCCGCCGCACCTAGCTTTTGCGAAATCTTGGCCAATTTTACCGATGAAACAATCGGCACAATCGGAGTTCCCGATTCGTGTCCGAGTCCAAACATATCTCTGGAAAAGCCAGCTCCGGCAACTACAAGATCAATTCCTTCATCAATTGCGGTTTTTACCAAACCGGCAAATTCACGAGCCGCCACCATGGCATTGATGCCAATAATCCCCTTCGTCAGAGAACGAGCCAGACGGATTTCATATCGTAATTCATCAAAAGTCATCCCAGATGCGGCAATCAGGCCTATGCCTCCCTGCGAGGCTACTGCTGCAGCCAAGCGGGCCGTTGAAAGACGGATGGCCATGCCGCCTTGCATAACTGGTACTTTGGCCACAAGCTGGCCAATGCGAAGTTCTGGAAGTTTCAAGAAAATACTCCTCCATTCACATGGGCGTCATCATCTTTAAGAAAGCCCCGCGAACAAGTTCACGGGACTTTCTCAGTTGACAGACCGCTTCGCGATCTTTAGCCTTGTTTTTCCTGGTCAATGTAGGTAACAGCGTCTTTTACGGTCTTGATCTTTTCTGCAACCTCATCAGGAATTTCGATGCCAAATTCCTCTTCGAAAGCCATGATCAATTCCACGATGTCCAAGGAATCAGCGCCCAGATCATCGATGAAGGTGGAGTCAATAGCTACATCAGCAGCTTCCACACCCAATTGCTCAACTACGATTTCTTTTACTTTGTCAAATGTCGACATGAAGTTCACCTCCTTCCAAAGCCCACGTAGAAAGTGGAAATCAGTACATGACCATACCGCCGTCCACGTTAAGGGTTTGTCCTGTAATATAATCTGCAGCGTCCGAACAGAGGAACAATACGGCTTTCGCCACATCGCTCGGCGTTCCTGGACGTCCAAGGGGGATAGTAGTAGTCATTTGTTCTTTTACACTGTCAGGCAGAACTTCCGTCATATCGGTAGCGATAAAGCCCGGCGCCACGGCATTAACCGTAATGCCTCGACTGCCTAGCTCTTTAGCCATGGACTTCGTAAAGCCCACTACGCCAGCTTTAGCTGCAGCATAGTTAGCTTGACCAGCATTGCCAGTCAGTCCCACAACTGACGTCATGTTGATGATCTTGCCGCTTCGCTGTTTCATCATCAGCTTAGCCGCCGCCTTCGTGCACAAGAACACGCCTTTCAAGTTGGTATCAAGCACCGCATCCCAATCGGCCTCTTTCATCCGCATCAAGAGCGTATCCCGAGTAATCCCGGCATTGTTCACTAGAATGTCAATCGAACCAAATGCATCTATCGTCTTTTGGATCAATTCATCTACCTCAGCAGCTACTGCTATGTTAGCCTGCACTGCGATGGCTTGACCGCCCATATCTTGAATGGCTTTCAGCACTTCCTGCGCCGCCGCCGCATTACCGGCGTAGTTAACGACAATCTTAGCTCCGGCCTTAGCAAGTTCCAGCGCTGTCGCCCGGCCAATGCCGCGCGAAGCTCCTGTAATCAAGGCCACTTTATTGTCTACATGCATTTTAGCGGACCTCCTTGAAATAATCAAGGCTTTTTTCCAGAGAAGCTAAATCCTCAATATTGGTGCTGGCAGTCTCTTTAGCAATTTTCTTCGTAAAGCCTGTCAATACTTTGCCAGGACCTACCTCTACCATGCATTCCGCCCCTCCGGCAAGCAGCGTCTGCACGCACTCTTCCCAAATGACCGGACTAGCTGCCTGTGCCACCAAAAGACGCTTAATATCCGCCGCGCTGGTCATCGGTTTGCCAGTTACGTTGGAAATGACCGGGATAACGGCATCTTTGATCGTAATTTTATCCAGTTCCGCCGCCAGCCCCTTGGCCGCCGGCTCCATGAGCGTACTATGAAACGGAGCGCTTACAGGCAGCATAACCGCCCGTTTGGCGCCAGCTTCCTTCAACTTGGTCGCAGCAGTCTCCACTGCTGCGGTTTTGCCGGCAATAACAACCTGCCCTGGGCAATTAAAGTTAACAGCTTGAACCTCTTGTCCCAGTTCAGCCTGAACTTCCTGACAAATCCTAACAATGCTGTCGCTGTCAAGTCCTAAAATGGCCGCCATAGCGCCCTCGCCCAACGGCACAGCTTCTTGCATCAATTGTCCGCGCTTACGCACAAGCCGCACGGCATCTGCAAAATCCAATGCGCCTGCCGCAACCAGTGCGGAATACTCGCCCAAGCTATGTCCGGCCGCCAACGAGGGAACAATGCCCTTTTCCTTTAGCACCGCCGCGCAAGCTACGCTTACCGTCAAAATCGCCGGTTGCGTATTATATGTTTTTTTCAGTTCTTCTTCGGGCCCTTGAAAACACATGTCGGTGATAGAAAATCCCAGTGCTTCATCGGCCGCGGTAAAAATTTCTTTTACAACTGGGAAAGCCTCATATAAGTCCTTGCCCATGCCAACGGTTTGCGATCCCTGTCCAGGAAACACGAACGCCAATTTGCTCATCTGTCTTTCCTCCGTTCCGTCTTGTCACTCAGCAAAACAGCCTTACGCCTTAAAGCGAGTTGCCTGCTGCAAATGCTCCATTACGCCGGGAATGCCGGAAACCAGATCCTGCATGACTGCTTCCACCGACTGAATTTCCCGAATCATGCCGGCAATTTGGCCCACCATTACAGAACCGTAGTCCACGTCGCCTTCTTGAGCGGCCAAGCGCAATTTGCCAGCCCCCATTTGATCCAGTTCTTCTGTTGTTGCGCCAGCTCGTTCGCGCTCTACGTATTCTTTAGTCAGTTTGTTTTGCAAAACGCGTACAGGATGCCCGGTACTTACGCCGGTAACAACGGTTGAGCGTTCTTTGGCTTTTACTAAAGCCTGCTTGTATCGTTCATGTACGAGGCATTCCGTAGTAGCCACAAAGCGAGTGCCAATCTGCACCCCTTGCGCTCCTAAAGCCAGAGCCGCCACAACACCTCGAGAGTCGGCAATACCGCCAGCAGCAATAACCGGAATGGAAACAGCGTCCACGACCTGCGGCACCAAGGCCATGGTCGATACTTCGCCCACATGGCCGCCGCTTTCATGGCCTTCAGCCACTAAGGCATCAACACCGGTACGTTCCAGCCGCTTTGCCAAGGCAACCGAGGCTACAACCGGAATAATCCGGGCTCCGATGCCTTTAAGGGCCGGAATGTATTCCGCCGGATTACCGGCGCCGGTTGTCACGACCTGTACTTTCTCATCAACAACAACCTGCATAACCTCTTTAACGAAAGGAGACATCAACATAACATTGACGCCAAACACCTTTGTTGTCAATTCTTTGGCGCGGCGAATTTCCTTGCGCAAAGCATCCGGAGGCATATGTCCGGCGCCAATAAGTCCCAACCCGCCTGCATTAGAGACCGCTGCAGCCAACTCGGCCGTAGCCACCCAGGCCATGCCTCC
This sequence comes from uncultured Anaeromusa sp., assembly GCA_964551055.1. Lineage (GTDB taxonomy): Bacteria > Bacillota > Negativicutes > Anaeromusales > Anaeromusaceae > Anaeromusa. Next base: position 8,381 of record CAZKCR010000028.1, read on the forward strand.
TTGAATAACGGGGTATTTAATGTTCAACAATTCGCAAATCTGATTACTCACCAACAGATGAATCCTCCTTGTACCAGCGAAGCACGCAGGCAGCCCAGGTCAAACCTGCACCGAAGCCTACGAGCACCAGCTTGTCTCCGTTTTTGACCTTGCCCTCAAGTACCGCTTCTTCCAAGGCGATAGGAATCGATGCAGCCGACGTATTTCCATAACGATCTACATTGACATGCACTTTCTCCATCGGCAGCTGCAATCGTTTAGCAGCCGATTGGATAATCCGAATGTTGGCTTGATGGGGAATTAAATAATCAACATCCGCATCAGTCATGCCAGCCTTTTGCAAGGCTTTCTGCGCTGCTTCCCCCATGACTTTAATAGCAAACTTAAACACTTCGTTGCCGTTCATATGCACGAAATGCAAACGTTGCGCCACTGTTTCAGCGCTTGGCGGACGCCGAGAACCGCCAGCAGGCATTTTCAAAAGTTCTCCACCATGCCCGTCCGCTCCTAATTCCACACCCAGTACGCCATATCCTGCCGGGACCGGTCCGATTACAGCAGCACCGGCACCATCGCCGAAAAGCACGCAGGTGTTGCGGTCCGTCCAATCCAAAATTTTCGAAAGCGTCTCTGCGCCAATAACCAGCACTCGTTGATACAAGCCGGCCTGCACAAATTGCGTCGCCACTGTCAATCCATATACAAAACCAGAGCATCCAGCCGCTAAATCAAAGGCTGCTGCATGAGTCGCACCAATCTTCTCTTGTACCAAGCAAGCCGTCGAAGGAAAAAACATATCCGGCGTCGCTGTGGCCACAATAATCAATTCCAGTTCTTCTGCACCAATGCCTGCATGAGTCAACGCCCGCTTGGCCGCTTCCGCAGCGATATCCGAAGTAGCGGTGTCTTCATCCGCTACATGACGCTGTTTGATTCCCGTCCGGGAAACAATCCATTCGTCAGAAGTATCCACTGTCCGCTCAAGATCGGCATTGGTTAAAATGCGTTCCGGCACATAACTTCCCAAGCCTAAAATGCCAGCAGACACTTTACTCTCCGCCATGCGTCAGCACCTCCTCTTTTGCAATCATTTCACTAATATGAGCCGCGACTTGCTGCTCTGTAAATTCCTTAGCTACACGTACGGCATTTTTAATCGCCTTAGCTTTGGAACTGCCGTGACAAATAATGCAACAGCCATTTACGCCCAGCAAGGGCGCACCGCCATATTCCGCATAATCGAGTTTCTTGCGCAACCGCTTCAAGGCCGGCAGCAACATTAGAGAAGCCATCTTCGTCAAAAAGCCGCTTTGTTGAACAGCGTCTTTCAATAACCGTAGAATAGCGCTGGCCAAGCCTTCACCGAACTTCAAAACCACATTGCCTACAAAACCATCACAAACCACAACATCGACGGTCCCTTTCGGGATGTCACGCCCCTCAACATTGCCGATAAAGTTTATATTCTGCAATTTTGCCAACAACGGATGTGTCGTCAGCGTCAGCTCATTTCCTTTGGTCTCTTCTTCGCCAATGCTAAGCAGTCCCACCCGAGGAGATTCCACACCTAGCACATACTGTGCATAAATAGAGCCCATAATAGCGCTTTGCACTAAATGTTTGGGTTTGCTGTCCACATTAGCTCCTGAATCCAACAGCATAGTCGTGCCTGTTAAATTGGGAATGGGCGTTGCAATGGTTGCTCGTTCAATCTTGGGCAGTCGGCCCAAACCAAACAAAGCAGCAGCCACCGCAGCTCCTGTACTTCCGGCTGAAATCACCGCCGCGCACTCGCCTTCTTTCACTAAGCGCGTAGCCACCACCACCGAAGCATCCCGCTTTTTGCGAACCGCTGCACCGGGAGATTCATGCATGTCGATCACTTCTGAAGCATGATGTATAAAAATATGCTCACCTTCGCGCACGCCATGCTTACGCATAGCTTCCCTCAGCAGCGTCTCGTCGCCTACCAGCACAATATCACAGCCATAGTCTTTCACAGCCGCCATGGCGCCTAAAAGAATTTCTTCCGGCGCATGATCGCCTCCCATGGCATCAATCGCAACTTTCATCAATTTTCGCCCTCCGAGTTCACTGCGACCATAATAAATTTGGCCCGGAACACCTCTTCTAGCTCATTACGGGTTTTTACCCAAATAAAAACTTTGTTTCCACGAATGCGAATCACTTCCGCCTTAGCAACCAGTTTTTCACCGGCCCGCACCGGCACTTTGTATTTTATATTAGCCACGCCGGTTACCGCAGCAGGCGCATCCATAACTGCCAGAGCCAACGAATTGGCCTGGGAAAAAATATAATGTCCTCTGGCGATCTTAGTCTTTGCCAGCACCATGTCTTCTGTCACTTCTAATACGGAAATGGCCGTCCGGCCTACTTCCAAATCAACTAATTCACCTACAACATCATCTTCAGCAATAGCCCGCAAGTTATTTTGAGCCCGCTGCGCCATGAGTTTGGTTCGCTCCCGCAATTCTGGAATCCCCAGCTCCATGCGATCTAGTCGAATGGTTTGCACGCTGACTCCAAATTCCATAGCTAACTCCTCATCGCGTAAAAACGGATGAGTAGAAATTTTTTCCGCCAACAGTTCTTGTCGTATGCGTTTGTTCATGCGTGCCATATCATCACCTAATCTTAGAAACTGGTACTAAAATCACATCGTCCTCATTATAGCGGAGACATGACGCAATTGGCAAGCAAAAAATAAAAGGAGCAACTTGCAGACAGGCTGCAAGCTTGCTCCTTTCATTCGGGATTATTCCACGGTGACAACCGCTTTTCCGTTGTAGTGACCGCAATCAGGGCACACGCGGTGAGGCATTTTGGGCTCATGGCACTGCGGGCAGGGTACGAAGCCCGGAGCCGTCAGTTTCCAGTTTGCACGCCGTCTGTCACGACGGGCTTTAGACATTTTACGCTTTGGTACTGCCATGGTCTGGTTCCACCTCCTTCAATGGTAGGCTACTTTGGTAGGCTACTGTTTCGAATCAAGCAACTGTTTGAGAGCAGCCAGCCTGGGATCAATGACTTCATGATCGCAATGACACTCACTTTGATTGCGATCTTGGCCACACACCGGGCATAAGCCCTTACAATCCAGTCGGCACACTTTCTTCATGGGTTCCGCCAGCAACAACGTATCCCGCACCAGTTCAGTCAAATCTAGCTCGTCACCTTCATACACGCTATATTCAGCGTCTTTCGGCAATGGGCTTTCTTGCGATGTTTCCCGATATTCCTGTCGAAAATCTTCAACAAGCTCGGTCTCATATTCCCGCAAGCAACGTTGGCATTCAAAGGAGGCCACTGCACGCATCGTGCCGGAAACCACCATATGACCGCCACTGTTGGCAACCTTCCCTGAAACGGAAACGGGTCCCCGCAACCAGAAAAACTCTTCTGCCGCAGGCACCTCGAAGGCAAACGAAAATTGCTTGCCTGTTGCATGTCGGAGTGAAACAACGTTGAGTTTCATCACTTCTCACCTCAACCTTCGTCTATTATATCCACCGAGGCGAGCCTTGTCAAGAAAAGACCATGACAGAAGCCGGCAGGATCAAAGCCGCTGCCGGCTTCCACTTTAGGCAAGATTAGAAAAACTCAACCGAGGCAGATAGATTTCGTGTCGCGGGCAATCATCAGCTCTTCGTTGGTAGGAATGACGAACAGCTTCACTTTGGAATCAGCGGTGCTGATTTCACAGGCTTTGCCGCGGACATTATTGCGGGTTTTATCGATTTTGGCTCCCAAATAGCCGAACGCTTCAGCGATAGTTTCACGCATAGAAATGGAGTTTTCACCTAAACCAGCGGTAAAGACGATAGCATCTACACCATTCATAGCAGCAGCATAGGCGCCTACGTATTTTTGCACGCGATAAGCAAATACATCCAACGCCAACTGCGCTCTTTCGTTGCCTTCTTCAGCAGCGCCTTCAATATCCCGGAAATCGCTGGAAACTCCGGAAATACCCAATACGCCGGACTCTTTATTAATATAGCTGTCGATCGCGTCGGCATCCATATTTTCTTTTTTCATCAACATCGGCAAAATAGCCGGATCAATGTCGCCGCAGCGAGTTCCCATCACAAGTCCCTCCAGCGGAGTCAGACCCATGCTAGTATCCACCACTGCTCCGTTTTTAACAGCAGCAACGCTGGAACCATTTCCCAAATGACAGGTGATTACTTTAATATCTTCCGGTTTTTTGCCCATCATCTCTGCACATTGCTGGGAAACAAATTTATGGGAAGTGCCATGGAAGCCATAGCGACGAACGCCATGTTTCTTATAAACTTCGTAAGGCAAGCCGTAAATAAAAGCATGCTTGGGCATAGTCTGATGGAAGGCTGTATCAAACACGCCCACTTGAGCTACGCCAGGCATCAATTTTTCACAAGCTTTAATGCCCAAGATATTCGGAGGATTATGCAACGGCGCCATTTCAATGCACTCTTCCAGCGCATCCATAACAGCATCGCTGATACGTACTGAGGTAGCAAACTTCTCAGCGCCATGAACTACGCGGTGGCCTACAGCGGAAATTTCATTCATGTCCTTGATCACGCCATGTTTAGCATCAACCAAAGCATTCAAAACCAATTTAATTGCTACGCTGTGATCCGGAATCTCGGTTTCAATGGTCACTTTGTCAGCTTCGCCTGGCTGATGTTTCAGCACGGATCCTTCAATGCCAATTCGTTCCACAAGACCTTTAGCCAATACCGACTCGTCTTCCATGTTGAAGAGCTGATACTTCAACGAGGAGCTGCCACAATTGATAACTAGTACTTTCACCTTCGAAATCCCCCTTAAATTGATGGAATAGATTAAATTTTTACGAAATCCTACTAAATAAAACAAATGTTGTGACTTTAAAGCCACAACATCATTTTTATCGGATTCTTATTTTCTTTCTTCGACAAAACTTTTTCCATCCCTTCTTCTATAGAAAAATTTATTATTTATTTGCAGGAAATCACCAAATTTGCCAGAAAAAGTGCTAAACTCCAGATAATCACAACACTCAAAAGGGAGGTTTCCATGTCGGTTACCGGTATTATTGCAGAATATAATCCCTTTCATACAGGCCATGCTTGGCAAATCGCCGAAATTCGCCGTCAATGCGGCCCTACTCCTATTATTGTCGCCATGAGCGGCTCTTTTGTGCAGCGCGGCGAACCGGCTATTTTTGATAAATGGCTCCGAGCCGAGCTGGCCGTTTTAGGAGGCGCTGATCTAGTCCTAGAACTCCCCTTCATTTTTTCCTGTCGCAGCGCGGAAGCCTTCGCCCAAGGAGGCGTACGCCTTCTCGCCGCAACCGGCCTGATCTCCACCTTAGCTTTTAGTGCTGAAACGCCTGATCTAAGCTGGCTACAGCAAGTAGCCCGAGAAAAAGACACGCCCCAAACACGCGAGCGCTTGCAGAACGCCTTGCAAAAAGGGATGTCCTATGGGGCCGCCCTTGGAGCCGCCTTGGGGCGAAATTCAAATATTGCAGGCGCGCTTGCTTTGCCGAACAACATCCTTGCTTTAGAGTATCTGAGCGCTCTCGCCCAATACGCTCCAGCCCTGCGTCCTCTTGCACTGCCACGGCAAGGTTCCGGCTACCACCAGGAAGAGCTGCCTGCGTCCGGTTATGCCAGCGCCACCGCTTTGCGGCAACAATTGCCCTATCCTGCATCCCAAGACCTGGCAGGATTCTTTCCGCCTGCCGTATGGCAACGCCTTCTAACTGCGCAAGCGCAACCCGTAACCCTGCGCTCGCTGGAGCTTCCTCTGCTGCAGCAGTTACGCAGCAGCTATGCAGAAGAGCTGGCTCTTTTGCCTGATATGGAACCAGGACTGGAATGGCGTCTTTTGCAATGCGCCCGTACATCGCTGACCGTGGAAGAGCTTCTAACAAAACTAAAAACAAAACGCTATGCCCGCACCCGGTTGCAGCGTCTTCTAATCTATAGTCTTTTGCGATTCCCAGCAGCGATTGCCAACCGGGCAAGTCTTGAAGGCCCCTCTTATCTGCGCGTCCTCGCTTTCAATGCAACCGGTCGTACCTTGCTGCAAAAAATGAAAAAAGAGGCCACTTTGCCCGTCATTACCCGCGGCGCAACCATCAGCCGCTCCAAAGCGCTCCAGATCGCGCCTCTGCCAGGCAATTCCCCTCTTGCTGCCTGGCAATGGGATGTTCGGGCCACCGATCTCTACGCCTTCGCCAGCGGCCAGACAGGCGGGCTGGATTTTACGCGCTCTCCTATTTATGTAGCAGAAAGCAGCTTTTGAATCGTGGGCAAAGCCGCTTGGGCCGCTACGCGTCCTAAGGCTACGCATTCCTTGAGATGATTAAAGGAACTTGGCGATACATAGCCTACATTAGGCTGCAGCAGCACATCCCAGTCACGGTGCTTATGCCGAAGCAGCTCCCTTTCCATAATATCAATGGAGCGCAGCATAACATCCACAAAGCTTTTTACCTCCGGCGCTTCCTCTTTGCTCGTCAAATCCACCGCAATTACCACATCCACGCCCATCTCTCGCACCAAGTCGCTAGGAACCGGATTTAAAACCGCTCCGTCTACCAATAGCATGTCCTGCCACTCAAAAGGCAGAAATACCCCAGGCACTGATACACTGGCTCTTACTGCCGCCGCAACAGCCCCGTCCTCAAAAATGACCTCTCTGCCGCTTTTTAAATCGGCGGCAACAATACGCAGGGGGATATCCAACTGCGCAAATTCTTTTTTTTGCAACAATACTTCCATCGTTCCCCAAATTCGTTTGCCTGAAAACATACCCAGTTTTGACATATTCATGTCCAGCCAGTGCGTTTTGGGCAAATAGCGAGCTAATTTCAAAATATCCTGGGGCTTGTGCCCAGCGCAATACATCGCCCCTACCAAAGCCCCAATACTACAGCCAGCGATACAATCAACGGTAATTCCTTCCTCCTCCAACACCTGCAGCACGCCTACATGAGCCAAACCACGCAAGCCACCCGCCCCTAAAGCCAGCCCTAATCGCCGCCGTGTCATTATGCCGCCTCCTCATGCCAATAATTTCTTTCATTATATAACAACTTGCCTTCCTAGGAGATAAAACAAAAAGCCTTCGGGACATTCCCGAAGGCTTATTACTAATGAATTGGTGCGGTAGAGAGGACTCGAACCTCCACAGAGTTGCCCCTACCAGCCCCTCAAGCTGGCGCGTCTGCCATTCCGCCACTACCGCATGAAACTATAAAGTTGGTGCGGTCGAGAGGACTTGAACCTCCATGAAGTTGCCTTCACTAGATCCTGAGTCTAGCGCGTCTGCCAATTCCGCCACGACCGCAAAAGGGTTATTAAATTTTGGTGCGGTCGAGAGGACTTGAACCTCCATGAAGTTGCCTTCACTAGATCCTGAGTCTAGCGCGTCTGCCAATTCCGCCACGACCGCAAAGCCAACTGCCATTTCCAATATAGCAGCTTACCCACGTTGGCTATTATAGCAGAGACCTCGCGCCAATGCAAGAAAATCTTTGCACCTACCAAGGACAATTACTTTCATTTATTTATATCTTTCCACAAACAGCTCCAGTTTTTTAGTATTCTCATTCACCTGGCGCAAAATAGAGGCAATCTCTTCGGTCGTCGCAGCCTGCTCTTCACTAATCGCTCCAGTGGTTTCAATAGACTGATTAATCTCGGTAATCGCCCCATTTACTTGCTGCAATGTTTCCTGAATCTTCTTTACGGCCTCATTGGATTGATCCGCCAGCTTACGCACTTCTTCTGCCACCACTGCAAAACCTCGTCCGTGTTCGCCAGCACGCGCCGCTTCAATAGCCGCATTGAGACCCAGCAAATTGGTTTGCGCGGCAATGGTGCGAATAAACTCCAAAATACTGGCAGTATGGCGATTTTTCTCGCCTA
>CAZKCR010000029.1:0-16192 GCA_964551055.1 uncultured Anaeromusa sp.
CGCTCTCTATCAAAATTAGCGTTGGTGATGGTAGCGAAAAGGCCTTCCATGATGAATTTATCCGCGCCGCCTGTAGGCAATTTGGCTTCCCGGGCTTCCAAAGCGTAAGCGGAAATTCCTTTAAGGGTGTAAATCAGAAGATCCTGCAGATTGGCTACATCAGCCGTTTTGCCGCAGACACCGCGCATGGTGCAGCCGGTTCCTTTAGCTGTTTCTTGACACTGAAAACAAAACATTGACATAGTGTTCCCTCCTTATAATATACAAAGTGACAGTAAATCTGTGTGAAAACTGCTGGAGCTATACGTAATACGGTTCCATTGACAAATGCAGTATACCAAAGAGCTTTACCCGTCGTCTGTGATGCAGGTCACATAAACAGAAGTGGTACCCAAAAATCATGATTCAAATTTCTGATTTTACTCTTCTGAAAGATAATTTCGCTAAAGAAAAGCATTTTCCTGCCGCATTTATTCTGAATCTTCCGTTGAGTAAAATGTACTGCTTTGATTCAGCGCTAGGTTCGCTTTTGTCCGGCAATATAGCGAGTAGTGATAGCAGAAGCGCTTTGAGTATAGAGAAAATGCTGTAGCTGTTCGAGCGGTGTGGCGGTTTGGAGATGTCTTGCCGGCTGCAGTACCAGCGCGTCTAGCTCGAAACCTGCTTCAAAGCTGCCGACCTGTCCGAAAAAGCGGCCGCCTTCTTTGGTTGCTAAATAGAAAGCTTCGCTGAGGGTGAGCGGTTTTTGTGATGGATCTTGCAAAAAGACTAGTTTGGACAGCTGTATAGCTCGGATAATGGCTTGGGGCATGCTGAAGGTGTGTCCAGCGCCGACGTCGCTGCCAAGGCCTACCGGCACGCCTTCGTCAAGCAGGCGCCGTGTCTGCATGATGCCGCTGGCTAGGTTGAGGTTGGAATCTGGACAATGCACGGCAAAGACCTGTTTTTCGCGCATGCACTTCAGTGCGGCTTCGCTGAGGTGCACGCAATGCGCCATGAGCGTCGGCATTTGGCCGAATAAGCCATAGTAGTCATATACGTCATGATAGCCGGTTCGTTCCGGGAACAGCTCGTTGACCCAGGAAATTTCTTCCTTGTTTTCAGACAAATGGGACTGTACCGGCAGTTGATAGCGCTTTGCCAACAGGCCTAAGCCTTGGAGCAGCTCGCGACTGCAGGTGGGCGCAAAACGAGGCGTAACGATGGCTCGGACTAAAGGGCCTTTTATATAGGAAGACAGAAAGGATTCGGCGCTTTCCAGGGCGTGAGCCGTATTTTCCCTAAGATAATCAGGGCAGTTACGATCCATGCTGACTTTGCCTACATAGGCTCCTAGTCCGTGCTTTTCCAGCGCTTGACAAAGCAACCGGGCGCTTTCGGCGTGAATGGTGGCCCAGGTAACAACACGGGTCGTTCCTTGCAGCAGCAATTCAGAGGCGAAAGCATCATAGATTTCTTGAGCGTATGCAAGAGAAGAAAAACGCTGTTCTTCAGGGAATGTATAGGTTTCCAGCCAGGGCAAAAGAGGCAGATCTAGTCCCAGACCGCGCTGTCGAAACTGGGCGGCATGGGTGTGTAAATCCACAAAGCCGGGAATAATTAAATGACCGCTGTAATCAGCGACAGGAAGACCGGCGTACTTTTCCGGCAATTCCGGTTCAAGCGCCAAAATGCGACCGTGACGGGCTACTAAATAGTGGTCCTTATGGCAAGCAAATGAGGCAGCCGAGGGGGTATAAATGAAAGTTCCCTTTAAGATGAGAAGATCATTCTTGGGCATGGGAAATACACCTCCTTCGTAATTTTATGATACAGCAAATTAGTGCAATAATAAAGAAAAGCCATTGGTTGTATACAATCTTGCAGGGGCAGGAGTCTGAGCGCGGGTGGAGAATAACATTGACGTACAACTATGATAACAGTAAGAGTGGTGGAGGAGAAAATGATGAGTGAATTTGTAAATGTGACAGCGGTAAAAGAAGCCAATATCTATTTTGAGGGCAAGGTAACCAGCCGGACGGTGCTTTTTGCCGATGGTACGCGCAAAACATTGGGCATTATGCTGCCTGGCGAGTATGAGTTTGGTACTGATGCGGCGGAATTAATGGAAGTGCTGCAAGGTGAAATGGACGTGCTGCTGCCGGGAGAAAGCGAGTGGCGAACGGTTAAAAGCGGCGAGTCCTTCCGGGTACCGGCAAAATCTAAATTTCAGCTGCAGGTGAAACAAGTGGCGGATTATTGCTGCTCGTATTTGCCGGAATAAAAGCAGGTAAGCCGGCATGATTTTTTGTAAAAATCATGCCGGCTTTTTTTGTAGGTTCAATACGATGCGGTAATGATAGAGGAGATATTTGATTTTTCCAATTATATCCTGCAGGAATTCGATAGTAGAGACAGAAATTTAAAATGATAGATAAAAGTGTGGAAGAAGCCCGCTGCTGGCTTCTTAAAGATATAATATTGGTACAAGGAGGGACCGCTTATGCCGAAGAACGAGTGGAGTCGGTTGACGCCGGGGAAAATCGTTGCTGTCTATGTATTGGTAAGCTGGCTTTGGATTGCGGTTTCCGATCAAGTTGTATATGCTTTGCCATTGCCGGAACATTGGAAAACACTGATTGCAACTGGAAAAGGAACGCTATATATTATTGCGATTGCTTTAATGTTGTATGCGCTTTTACGCGGCTATACCCGGGAGCTGGAACGATCTGGGGCCAAGTTTGCCAAGGTCTTTCAACGGGCAGTGGATGTGATCTTGATTGTGCGTATGCAGGACCAAAGCCTGCAGGAGGCCAGTGCGGCCTTTTTTTCAACTTTTGGCTATTCCCAGGAAGAGATAAATCGTCAAGCTTTTGAAAAGACTCCTTTATGGCAAGATGTGAAGCAGTGGCGTCAGCTGTTGCAAGTGTTAGAACGCGAAGGGACGGTGCGAGGGCTGTTAGTTTCCTGGCGCACGAAGGGAGGGGAAGTCTATCAGGGACGTTGTTATGGTGATGTGCAGGAATTAAGTGGTGAAAAATGTTTGTTTTTAGTTTGGCACGACGTAACGGAACAACTGCAGGCAGAAGCGGCGTTGGTAGCTTCGCGCAACTATCTTGATAAAATTATTCAGGCAATCCCGGATCCGGTATTTGTAAAAAATCGGGCCCATCAGTGGGTTTTATTTAATGAAGCTTTGTGTCGGTTGATGGGCAAAGAAGCGACAGATATTCGAGGGAAAAGCGATTATGATTATTTCCCGCCCGAAGAAGCAAAGGTCTTTTGGGAGCAAGATGAGCTGGTTTTCACTACAGGGCAAGAAAGTGTGAATGAAGAGACTCTTACCGACGGGCACGGACATAGATTTACGATTGTAACCAAGAAAAGCCGTTATACCAATGAGCAGGGAGAGCCCTTTTTGGTTGGCGTTATTCGTGATATAACTCCTCTCAAAGAAGCGGAAGCGGAGCTGCGGCAGGCCAAAAGCGACCTGGAATGCAAGGTGGAAGAGCGTACGCAGGAACTCATGGCTATGAACGAGGAAATGATTTCTGTGAATGCTGAATTGGTGCAGGCTAAGGAAGCGGCGGAAGCGGCTAATTTGGCCAAAAGCTTTTTTGTAGCCAATATGTCGCATGAAATTCGTACGCCTCTTAACGCCGTGCTGGGATTTGCACAACTATTGCAACGGGATGAAACGCTTTCGTCAAGTCAAAAGGAGCATTTAAAACGCATCCATACGGCAGGAGAGCATTTGCTGCGGTTGATAAACGATATTCTGGAGATTTCAAAAGTGGAAGCAGGACGTACGGAGTTGCAGTTGGCACCGTGCTCATTGGCAAAGCTACTGGATGAGACAGAGCAGATGTTTCGGGTTAAATTGGAAGAAAAAGGCTTGCGCTTTGTGTTGGAGCGAGGGGAAACGGTACCGGATCTGATCGTGGCGGACGAAGGCAAGCTGCGACAGATTTTATTGAACTTAGTGGGAAACGCCGTGAAATTTACGCAGGCTGGATTTGTCGCTCTGCGGTTGAGGGCGCAAGAGGCTGGAGACGGACATTTGCGCTTGGAGCTGGAGGTGGAAGATACTGGGCCAGGCATGAACCAAGAGGAGTTGGATCAACTCTTTAAGCCGTTTCAGCAGCTTCACGCCGGCAGAGCGCAAGGCAGCGGTACTGGCTTGGGGTTGGCTATCAGTCAGGAGTATGCCAAGCTAATGGGCGGGCGAATCGTGGCCCATAGTCAACGGGAAGTGGGTAGTCTGTTTACGCTGCAGATGATTGTGCAACAAGCTGTGGCTACAGGCTATGTTTTGGAGGAGCGCCGTGTTTTGCGCGTTATAGGAAAGGCGCCTCGAATTTTGTTGGTTGATGACGAGAGGGTTAATTGTGAGCTTTTAACGCAGATGCTGCAACCATTGGGTTTTCAGACGAGCTGTGCGCGTCATGGACAGGCGGCCTTGGAATTATATGAAGCGTGGAAACCGGATTTGATGCTTTTAGATATGCGTATGCCGATCATGGACGGACATGAAGTGCTCAAACGCATTCGCTTGGCGGATAAACAATTGCCGATTATCGCGGTTACGGCTAGCAGCTTTCATGATGAACGGCAGAAAATATTTGATGAAGGCGCAAATGATTATTTAAGCAAACCTTTCCGAGAAGGAGAATTGCTAAATAAAATCAAAGAAACCCTTACCTTGGAATATCAATATGCGGAAGTAGCGCGATTGCCGGAAGAAGAAACAACTTCTGAAAAAATAAATCAGAGTGAACTTGCGATTTTACCTTTGGAAATGCGGCATAAGCTGTATCGGGCTGTAGAAAGCGGAGATTACTATTTAACCTTGTCTCTTGTGGAAGAAGTGGAAGCATTTGATGGTGAGTTGGCAGAAAAACTGGCGAAATTGGCGCGGGCTTTTTCCTTTGAAACGATGCTGGACTTGCTGCAGTCGGAGGAGGATCTTTCGTGAAACAAGCAATGTATGGACGGCAGCCTGTGCTGCTTGTAGTTGACGATGTACCAGATAATCTGGAACTTTTAGCGCGCCTCTTTAAAGAAGAAGGCTATCAGGTAAGGTTGGCACCGTCGGGAGCGATGGCGCTGAAGGCGGTGCAAGCGCAGCTTCCTGATTTGATTCTGCTGGATATTAATATGCCGGAGATGAATGGTTTTGAAGTCTGCCGGCAATTAAAGGAGCAGGAACGGTGGCGCCAGATTCCCATTGTTTTTATCAGTGCGTTAGGCGATGCAAAAGCAAAAGTGGAAGCCTTTGAAGCCGGCGGCGTGGATTATGTGACGAAGCCGTTTCAGTTTACAGAGGTGGCAGCGCGAGTGCGAACGCACTTGCAACTGCATTTCTATCAGGAAAATCTGGAACAAATGGTGGCGGCGCAGGTAAAAGAGATTGCCGAAACCCAGTTGGGCACTATCTTTGCATTGGCTAAATTGGCGGAGTCTCGTGATGACGAAACCGGCGACCATCTGGAGCGGGTGCGTACTTGTTGCCGCTTGCTGGCAGAAGCATTGCTGCAAATGCCGGAGTGTGAAACGGTAACCGAAGAGAGTTTTGTGCGAACCATAGAGCAAGCTAGCTCGCTCCATGACATCGGCAAGGTGGGGATTCCTGATGGAATCTTGTTGAAGCCAGGGCGCCTGACGCCAGCAGAATTTGAAAAAATGAAGGAGCATACCTTAATTGGCGCGCGTACCTTGGAGTCAGTGCGTGAAAGATATCCGCATAATGACTTTTTGGTTACTTGCATTGAAATTGTGCGTTGGCACCATGAACGTTGGGACGGAGCCGGTTACCCGGACGGGTTGAACGGAGGTATAATTCCATTAACAGCGCGCATTATGGCAGTAGCCGACGTATATGACGCTCTTCGCTCGCGTCGTTGTTATAAAGCGCCTTTAAGTCACGAAGAAAGCGGCCGGATTTTGAGGGAAGGCAGCGGCAGCCAATTTGATCCGCTGGTGATCAAGGCGTTCTTTATGGTGGAAAATGAGATTGTAGCAGCATACGAAGCAATCAAGGAAAACAACTACGATTCTGAATGAAAAAGATGGCACGCAGCAATTGCTGCGTGCTGTGATGTTTCTTAAGGAGGCGTATCTGTGAGTTGCTGGAAACGAGGACGAGGGCTGCTTGTTTTTATTGGCTTGGCTGTGTTGGGGTTGAGTGTGTTTTCGTATTGTCTGCCGACCCAACCGATTTCGTCGGCAGGTTATAGTCGCATTGTGCTGTTGGCGGACTCCCATTTACCGGTACGAACCGAACTGGTGCATGACGTGGCTAAACAGTTACGGCTTGAGACAGCCAAGGGAAACGTGTTGCAAGATATCAACGAATGGAATGATGTTGCCAAAGTAGCGGTCTTGGGAGATATTACGGCGGACAGGGGAACAGCGGAAGAATATGCCTTTGCAGTGCAATATTTTGCGAAGCTGCAAAAGCCTATTTGTCCCATTGTGGGCAATCACGACTATATGTATGCAGATGCTCTTTCTGATACGGGAAAACGGCTGAGGGCGACGGCTGAAGAACGCCAAGAAAAGCTGGGACGATTTAAAGCGGCGTTTCACTTGCCAGAAGTGTATTATAGTCAAAAAGATGCTGGTTATTTGTTGCTGTTTCTTTCGCCTGATTCCCTAAATGGCAAGTTTTTGACAGAGATTTCACCGCGGCAGCTGGCCTGGATGCAGCAGCAGTTGGACGCCAATCCAGAGCTGCCGACAATCGTGTTTTTCCATGCGCCCTTGGCGGGAACGCTAGCGCCCTATAATAAAGAAGCTAATACTCCTAATTTTATCGCTCAACCGGAAGCGGCGCTGGCGGAGCTGATTCAACGACATCCTCAAATTTTTCTTTGGGTTTCCGGCCATACGCATACGCCAGCAACCAATGCCAGCTTTGCTTCCTCAGTCAATGTGTATGCCGGACAAGTGACCAACATTCACAATGCCGATATGGATCGAGAAACCATCTGGACGAACTCGCTGTACTTGTATCCGGAGCGGGTTGTGGTAAAGACCTTCGATCATAAAAGCGGCGCGTGGCTGCCTCAGTTAGAGCGCACCATCTATCCAGGGAGGAGTTCTGGTCGGTAGTGATATTCCTGGGAAATGGGGCAGGCGGTCTTGGCCGGCGTCAGTTGGCTGAGGCTGTCTGCTTTCGTGTTAAAAACGGGTTGAACTGCTTTGAAGGAGTAAATGGCGATGAGACGGATTTTGGAAAAGTCCAAGCTGGCAATATTGGCCTTGGGCTTGGTGTTGACAGGGCTGTTGGCTGTTGCTGCGGCGACGTATTGGGAATTCAATGAAGTTATCGAGGCGGAATTGATCAATACGATGGAGGTGCGGACACAGGAATCGGCCAGTCATATCAATACGCTGTTGGCGGGACAATTGGGTGAAGTGCAGGAAACGGTCAATAGTCCGGTGTTGGCGCAAGTGCTGCGGTTGAACCCGGGCCTTGATTTTTCACGACGCGATGCCTCGGTGGCGTTAATTGATGAGCTGAACCAAGCTCGTTGGAAGTATGTCTCAGCTGCCTACCCCCAACAATATGCGGCGCTGCATATTATCAATGCCTTGGAAGCGGACAGCTGGGGCCGGAACGATCAGCTCAGCCGCCTGCAGGCGCGTTATTACAATGTGAGAGAGGGCAGCTTCCGTACGGATGCTTGGGCTAAGGCGGCCGCAGAGGAAGCAGGACGGCGTTATGCTGGACGGACGCCGTATGACTCCATCTTTAAGCCGGCTTATTCCGAAGCGTATGATCGGAATATGGTGCTGATGATTGCCTGGCGCAAAGACGAAAGTGGCAAGGTTGTGGCAGGAGCGGCCGCCAGCTTGGCCATGGAAGCCATTCAAAAAATTGCGCAGCAAGCCATCTATGGGCATAAAGGGTATGAAATGCTGTTAGCTGCAGACGGAACGTTTATTGTTCATCCTCGTGACGAATGGGTTATGCGTCAAAGTTTAGGCAATGTAGACGATGCCAACATGCAGCAACTGCAAGAACGCGTTGGCGGAGGGAAGTCCGGCTTTCTGCGCTATGACGAAAATGGAGCTAAAAAAATTGCCTTTTATCATCCCATACCGGTAGCCGGTTGGACCTTGGTCAGCGTGGTAGACGAAAACGAGCTGTTCATGCCGGCGGATAAGTTGTCTTTGTTGGTATTGACCATTGCGGGGATGCTGATTTTGGGCGCCGTCATGACCGCAGGGATGGTCTTTTTGGCAGTCACCTTGCGGCGCAGTAAACAAGAGCAGGAATTGTTGCAAGTACGCAATGAAGAGCTGTTAGAGGCGAGAGAAAGGCTGCGCTGCCAGTATGACGAGCTGAAGCAGGCCCAAGAACAGTTGGTAAGTCTGGATCGTATGAAGGATGATTTTTTAGCGCAGGTATCTCATGAGTTGAAAACACCGCTGCATGGCATGATTGGTTTGGCGGAGAGTACGCGAAATATGGCGGCGGAGCGTTCGGTGCTGGAAAATCTCGAAATTATTTGCCGCAGCGGCAGCCGTCTGGCGAATTTAGTTGATGAAATTGTTGATTTTTCGGTTTTGAGAAATCATCAGGTTATCTTGCATAGAAAGGCGGTATCGTTGCGAGATATTGTGCAGCTAGTGCTGATTTTGGAGGCTTTTTCCGCTCAAGAGAAAGGGATTGTGCTGGAAAATCACATTTCTGCGGAGTTGCCTTTGGTTTATGGCGACGAAGAACGCTTGATTCAGGTGTTTCATAATTTAGTGCGTAATGCCATTAAATTCAGCTATCCGAAAAGTAAGGTAACAGTAGCTGCTCATATAAATGAAGGGATGGCTATTGCAGAGGTGCGAGATGCAGGGATAGGTATTCCGCAAGAGCAAATAAAACTTATTTTTAACCCCTTTGAACAAGGGGGCGGTCCCGGGAGCGGGCTGGGGTTGGGGCTATATATTTCTCAAGGTCTGTTGGAACTGCATCAAAGTACCTTGGAGGTTTTTTCCAAAGTAGGAGAAGGGTCTTGTTTTTCTTTTGCACTTCCTCTTTGGCAGGAGATGGAGCCAGGGACAACACTTCCTGCGACAGCTGCAGAGTCTAAGGAGCCGTCGCCGCTGGCGCTGCCGGTGTTGGAAGGGGCAAATCAGCAAGAAGGGCAAAGCGGTCCATGGATCTTAATAGCGGATGATGAGCGAGTCAATCTAGAAGTGATCCGTCAGTATTTCCGAGATACAGGGTATCGAACAACTTGCGTGAGCGACGGACAGGCGGCGCTGCATGAATTAGAACGGCGCTCCTATGCCTTGGTTATTTTAGATATGATGATGCCGGGCTTGAATGGGATTGAGGTTTGCCGTGAAATCCGGAAACGTCATTCGGAAAGGGAAGTAGCGGTTATTATGGCGACGGTGCGCAATCGTCCCGAGGATATTGCCGCCGCATTTGCGGCAGGAGTAAACGATTATATTGCGAAACCTTTCCATCGGCAGGAGTTTTTAGCGCGCGTAGAGGCGCAGCTTCATACGCAAGAAGCCTATGATGCGGAGAGGCGTATTTATGAAGCGGAAATTGTGGCCTTGCAAGCGCAGATACAGCCCCACTTTCTCTACAATACGTTGAATACGATTATTGGGTTTTGCCGTACTCAGCCGGAGCAGGCGGCAGAACTGCTGGAGGAATTAAGCAGCTATTTGCAAGACAAATTTCGCTTTAACGCCATGTCCATGATTCCCTTGCAGCAAGAGCTGGAATTGATTCATTCATATGTGGCCATCGAAAAAGCGCGTTTTGGTTCTAGGCTGCAGGTAGTGTTTCAAGTGGCAGAAAAAGTGAATCCGCTGATCCCGCCGTTGATTTTACAGCCGTTAGTGGAAAATGCCGTCAAACATGGCGTGTGCGCAAGACGCGAAGGCGGTACGGTGCGCATTTCTGTGTGGGAAGAGGAAGCTGGCACTGTGCTGCGTGTAGAAGATGATGGTCCGGGTATGGAAGAAGCTGCGCTGCAGCGGCTGTTGCAGGGGAAGAATGTATCCGATGTAGGAATTGGGTTGCCTAACATCCATAAACGCTTGCAGCGGCATTACGGCAAAGGACTGGAAGTGACAAGCAAATTGCAGGAAGGCACAGTGGTTACCGCCTTTATTCCCAAACACGCCAAGAAAGGAAGTGGCAGGCATGATTTCGACAATGGTGATTGATGATGAAGAAATGGCAGTGAAACAGCTGGAATTTCTCTTGGGGCAGTACCCGGAGCTGCAGCTTTGTGCAGCGGTCACTGATCCAGTCGACGCTCTGGAAAAAGCGGCGCTTTGTCAGCCGGAGCTTGTTTTTTTGGATATTCACATGCCGGAGGTAAGCGGGCTGGAAGTGGCGGAAGAATTGATGTGTTTGTTGCCGCAAACATATATTGTCTTTGTTACGGCCTATGACGAGTATGCGCTGCAGGCATTCGAGTATAACGCCATTGACTATGTGCTGAAGCCGGTGACACGCAAGCGGCTGGAGAAAACGATGCAAAAAGTGCTGCTGAATTTGCAGGGGTCTCCCAAAGAAAAGAACGGAGGCGGTTCGCAGCTGGCTAAGCTGCGGAATTTGCGCAAAGAAGGCTCTGTGAAGATTATTGCGGTTGAGGAAGAAGGGCGTATCTTGCTGTTGCAATATGCCGACGTCATCATGTTTACGCCGCAAGGTCATGGGGCGTTGATTCATACGAAAGACAAGATCTATCGGACCCGGCAATCTATGCAGTACTGGGAGGAGCGATTGGAAGAATTCAACTTTTTTCGCTGTCACAAGAGCTATTTGGTGAATTTCAACCGCATTGAAAAGCTGCTGCCAATGTTCAATAATACGTATTTGCTTAAGCTGGCCGACTATCCCAAAGAGATTCCGGTCAGTCGCAGCAAAGCAAAAGAATTATCACAAATCCTGGGCTTGTAAAGAGCCTGGGATTTTATTTTTGCAGAATATAACGGATAATTTCAGTATTTGACACAAAAATGCAAAAGCTTCGCTTCTTTCTGGCGCCTTCCTTATACTAAAGGCAAAACTGGAAGCAAATCAGAGAATCAAGAGAAAGAAGGGGTTTGCATGGCTAAGGTGATTAAATGCGGGGAACTGTTCTGTGCTATTGATGGGAGCGTGCGGAAAAATGCCGTGGTGGTTGTCGAGGACAATCGGATTACGGCGGTGCAGGATGCGGCGGAGTATGTGGAAAAACCGGAGGATGAAGTTTTAGATTTATCGACTCAGTTTGTAATGCCAGGTCTAATTGATACCCATGTGCATTTAGGATTCGGCGGTAAGCCGTCGCTGGTTGAAGTACATGAAGCGCCGGAAATTGTGGCGGTTAAGGCGATGAAGAATGCACAGCTTGACTTATTAGGCGGCTTTACGACAGTGCGGGATGAAGGGTATCCCACGCTTACTGGTTGCGCGCTGCTGCGGGAAGCCATTGCGGGCGGCATATTTTCAGGGCCCCGTATTTTTACGAGCGGCATGTATATTACGCCAACTGCCGGGCATCTGGATTTTCGGCATGCTGACGAAACATCTGGTTTCAAATCGTTCAAGCCCATTAATATTGCTGACGGCCCGGAAGAAGTGCGGGAGGCGGCTCGGTACATGCTGAAATACGGCGCTGATCAGATCAAGGTGCTGGTAACCGGCGGCGTTTTGAGTCCCGGCAATGAGCCTGGCGAGCAAAACATGAGCGTAGAAGAAATTCAGGCGGCTGTGGAAGTGGCTCGCATGCATGGGAAAATCGTCTCCGCCCATGCGCACGGGACGGCGGGCATTCATGCCGCGGCTGTGGCAGGCGTAGATGTAGTGGAACATGGGACGCTGGTAGATGAAGAAACCATTCACATCATGGCGGCAAAGAAAATTGCTATTGTACCGACCTTTATCGTACTCAAGGTGGTTTCCGAAAAAGGGCCTCAAGCCGGTATCCCCGACTTTGCCGTACGTAAAGCGGCCGCTATGGTAAGTTCGCACTTGAGCAACATTAAAAAAGCCTATGATGCCGGTGTACGCATTGTTTTCGGCACCGATTGCGGTACGCCGCTGACGCCGCATGGTACGCAGGCAGGCGAATTCGCTTTAATGGCGCAGGCTGGTATTTCACCGGCAGACGTGCTGTTGGGAGCTACGCGTTATGCGGCGGAACTACTGAAGTGGGAAAAGGATTTAGGAACGCTTGCGGCAGGCAAGCTGGCCGACATTGTGGCGGTGCCGCGCAATCCGTTGCAGGATATGAGCGCGATGCAGGAGGTTTCCTTTGTGATGAAGGACGGCGTGGTGTATAAGCAATAAGAAAGGAGGGTAAAGACTATGCAACAGCAAGGAAAATGGTTCTATGGCTGGTGGGTTGTAATCGGCGGTATTCTGATTATGGCGGTAATGCATTCGCTGCTGACGACATGCTGGGGTTTGTACGTGAAGCCGGTAACGGCGGATATGGGTTTTAGCCGAGGCGCGTTTGCTCTCTGCAGCACCATTATTTCCGGGGTAACTGTTTTTTTATCTCCTTATATGGGGAAATGGCTGGCGAAGAAAAATACACGCTTAATTCACAGTATCTGCATTATCGGCATGGCTCTTTCGTATGCGGCGTTTTCTTTAGCCACATCCATTACGCATTTCTATATTATTGCCTTTTTTATGGGCGCTTTTTCTTGCGGCGCCGTAGCCTTGCCGGTCTCGATTATTATTACCAACTGGTTTGTAAAAAAGAGAGGTTTGGCCATTAGTCTGGCGCTGGCGGGCAGCGGTTTTGGCGGCGCTGTTATTAGTCCGATCATGACGCAAGTCATGCAGGGGTATGGCTGGCGCGAATCCTTCGTAGTTTTTGGCATTTTGATGGCCGTTGTCAGCTTGCCGATGGCGCTGTTTGTCATGAAGAAGAGTCCTGAAAGCATGGGGTTGAAGCCTTACGGAAGCGAAGAGGCTTCGGCGGTAAAAGCAGAAAAAACGGCAAACTTAAGCGCAGCTGCCTCTGATATTTCATTAGCGGAAGCGAAAAAACAAGGGTTCTTTTGGGCGTATATTTTTGGGATTTTCGCCTTGTGCTTTGTCGGCTTTGGTTCGCTCAGTCAGTTGGCGGCGTATTTGGCGGATGCTCACGATCCTGTGTTTGCGGCGGCTATGCTGTCGTTGTTCTTGATTGTAGTGACGCCAGGGAAGATTTCGCTGGGGTGGGTATATGACAAATTCGGCACACGTCTAGGTACTGCGTATATCTGTATTATCTTTATCCTTTCCTTTGTCTGCATGCTCTATCCGGAATCAAAGCCGTTGATGTATGTCATGGCGGTTCTATATGGGTTGGGCATTTGCAGCGGTACGGTTTGCCCGCCGGTAATGACGGCGGCTATGTTTGGCTCTAAGCATTATGGAGAAATTTACGGGTTTATTAACTTGTTTGTTTATGTAGGCGCGGCGTTGTCAGTGCCGGCTATCGCCTTAGTATATGATCAAACCGGCTCGTATTATATGGCGTGGTTGCTATGTATTGCATTGTGTGCGGTTTCTCTAGTAGCGTTGCTGTATAGCGATCGTCAATGCCGGGTGTTTATGTCTAAACGGCTTCGGGAAACAGCGTGATCAACGCAGGTGCATCTTCCTTTTCCTCTAGAATAATTATGAGTGGGCGAACTGTCTAAAGTATGGTAAGATACTGGCAGATAGTCTGTGGGACTGCAAAACAAAGCTAGGGGAGAGACTTATGTCGCGAAGCAAGGAAGAACTGTTGGGTATCAGCCATTTAGGAAGCCAGAATACAAAGTATCAATACGCTTATGCACCGGAGGTGCTGGAGGCGTTTGAAAACAAGCATCCAGGCAATGATTACTGGGTGAAATTCAATTGTCCAGAGTTTACCAGCCTTTGTCCTATGACCGGACAGCCGGATTTTGCCACCTTGTACATTAGCTATATTCCTGGCAAAAAAATGGTGGAAAGCAAATCCTTAAAACTGTATTTGCTCAGCTTTCGCAACCATGGAGATTTCCATGAGGACGTAGTGAACATTATCATGAAGGATTTGTTCAAGCTGATGCAGCCGAAATACATTGAGGTATGGGGGAAATTCCTGCCGCGAGGGGGCATTTCTATTGATCCTTACTGCAATATGGCCAATGGCGAGGAAAAGTACGAGAAGCTGGCTTGGCATCGTATGGAGCAGCATGATTTGTATTGTATGGATAAAGTAGACAACCGTTGACGTAATTTGGACCTTGCCTGCAATTTGGGCAAGGTCTATTTTCTTTCAATTTATGAAACTAGCCGCCAGAATGACTGTGCGCGTGCGGCGATACGCCGCAAAAGCATGGAGTGAAAAATTGCGATAAAAAAGAATAAATACGCCTTTGGTGACAATATTTGGCTCTTTCCAATTGCTCGTAAACAGCATAAGATTAGAGCTGTTCTCTTTGAGTAAAAATAAGGAAGTTGTCAGTTGACGCGAAAGGGGTATGGGGTTATGCTGCGCACGTTGCGCTATTTTCTGATTGGCAGACCGTTGCACAATCGCCAGGCAGCTCATGAACGTCTGCCCAAATGGAAGGCCTTAGCCATTTTTTCATCCGACGCGTTGTCTTCTGTTGGATACGGGCCGGAACAGGTTATCTTGACATTGGCAGCGTCGGGACTTTTAGTGTATGGATATTTTCAGGATATATTGTTGGCGGTGCTGGCTCTTTTGGCAGTAGTGACACTGTCTTATGTCCAAGTGTCGCGGGCCAATGCCGGCGGCGGCGGTTCCTACGCCGTGGCGAAGGCGAATCTGGGCGAATATCCGGCGTTAATTGCCGCGTCGGCCTTGTTTGCGGACTATGTGCTGACCGTAGCGGTCAGCGTGTCCTCCGGTACAGATGCGCTGGTATCGGCGTTTCCCGCTTTTATTCCTTGGAGCGTAACCATTGATGTGCTGGTTCTTTTCGGCATTTTGATGCTGGTCAACCTGCGGGGCGTTCGGGAATCCTCTAACGTTTTTGTTTTGCCTACGTATTTATTTATTTTTGGCATTTTGGCTTTGATTGTTACAGGCCTTTATAGCGCCCTGACTGGTACGCAGCCAGTGGTGCCACCAGAGTCGATGGTGAAGCAGGAACTCGACTTGACGGTTATCGTGCTCATTTTGCGGGCCTTTGCCAACGGCTGCAGTTCTATGACGGGTGTAGAAGCTATATCCAATGGCGTGCCCATGTTCAAGGCGCCGCAGACGGAGAACGCCATTCGCACGACCTACTGGATGTCCGGTATGCTGGCGGCCATGCTGGCAGGGCTGTCTTTTTTGATGATCCATTATCATGTGACGCCGATTGAAAATGTTACTATGTTGTCGCAGATTGCCGAGGAGACCTTTGGTCGGGGCTGGGTGTATTATTACATTCAGCTGACAACGATGCTGATCTTGTATTTAGCGGCCAATACGGCCTTTAACGGTCTGCCGCCGCTGATGTCTCTTCTGGCTCGCGACGGCTACATGCCTCGCTATCTAAGCTCATTGGGAGACCGTCTTAGCTACTCGAACGGCATTATTTTGCTGACCGTTATTGCCGCTCTTTTGATTATTCAGTTCGAAGGAAATGTAGAGCATCTGATTTCTCTCTACGCCATCGGCGTATTTCTCTCGTTTACTTTGGCCCAAGCTGGTTTGGTATTGCATTGGCGCAAGGAACGTTCTAAGGGCTGGCTGCACCGGGCGGTGCTTAACGGTTTTGGGGCGATCATTACCGGCATTGTAGTACTGGTAGTGGCGATCACTAAATTTACCTATGGCGCTTGGGTGGTGCTGATATTCATCCCCATTATGGTGTACTGTTTCAAAAAAGTGAACTCTCACTATGCGGATTTGGCGGAGCAGCTCCATTTGCCGAAGGAAGAGGCGAAATACCGTCAGCCCCTGGAAGGTCGCAATATCGTCATTGTTACGGTAGCTTCGCCGACGCGGGCGGTGGCTGAGACCATGCGTTACGCTCGCAAGATTGGCGACGAAGTCATTGCCTTGCATGTGGCGACTGACGAGACGACCAAGGAACGAGTGGAAAAGAAATGGCTCGAATGGGATCCGGGCGTGCATTTGGTGACGGTGTATTCGCCGTACCGCATGGTGCTGCATCGCATTGTAGCGTATATTAAAATTCTCGAGAAGCAAAAAAATCCCGAGGACTACATCACTGTAGTTATTCCGGAATTTGAGACCCGCAAATGGTGGCA
>CAZKCR010000030.1:0-15611 GCA_964551055.1 uncultured Anaeromusa sp.
TGCAATATGACAACCCTGTAATGTTTATGTCACAAATCCGACACACTTTAGGAGTAAAATAAATTTATTGCATAAAGAATGCAGCATTGGAAGGGAGTCCTAGCAGATGCAATATCAAATTACAGAAACCAATTCTCAAACAACAATCAATTTAGCCGGCAAGCTATATATTCAAGATATCGAACAGCTTCGTTGCGATCTTGTACAATATCTTGAAAAAGGCTCCAAATGGCTGACAGTCAATCTTGCTGAAGTTACTTATATAGATAGCTCCGGCTTAAGTCTTTTTGTTATGCTTCACAAATGCGTCGAGCAGCTTCATGGAGGTCTAACTCTGCTTGGCGCTCACGGCATGGTCAAAGAGATTTTCACGCGCACCCGTTTAGACAGGTTGCTCAAAGTTAGTTAACGCTCATAAATCTTGATGAAAATCGATTCTATTGATACGTCAAAGGGACTGTGAAAGGCTTGGCCCCAAGCTTTTCACAGTCCCTTTTTAGCATTTTTTGCGTAAAACCCGCCCCGGCAGCGCGTCTTCCTGCCGGTCCTTGCTTACGGCAATAACGCCGTTAACCAAAACATACTCTATCCCTGCCGGGTACTGCGAAGGATTTACATAATCTCCTTTATCCTTGATCGTTTCAGGATTAAAGACAACAAGATCGGCGTAATAGCCCTCGCGCAAAAGACCTCGTTGTTTTAACCCAAACACTTCCGCTGGTTTTGCGGTCATTTTGCGAATAGCCGCTTCTAAGGAAAGCACCTTTTCTTCTCGCACGTACTTTCCCAACACCCGCGGAAAAGCTCCGAACACACGAGGATGTGGCTTGCCGCTTAGCAAGCCGTCTGTGCAAACATTTTGCTCTGGTCGAGTTAAAATCGTCTTCACATGCTCCTCGGTGCCGTAAAAATCAACCATACCCACAGCGTTTTCCTCTTGCAGCAATAAGTCAAATACTGCTTCATAGGGATCCTTGCGGCGCAGCTGACCAATTTCCACCAAGTTTTTGCCAATCACGTCTGCATTTCTTGCGGTTTTCACACTGGTCACAAAGATCTGATCCAGACCGGCAAAATCAATAAAATTATCCCATCCCGGCAGCCCTTGTTCCATATCACGCATCATAATCTTGCGCAGCGCCGGCTCCGCCAAACGTTTTAAAAGTTTATCCGTCCCCCCGTCATGCGCCCAAGGCGGTAAAATCACGCCTAGCATCGTGCTGCCCGCCACATAAGGATACTGGTCGAAAGACACCTGAAGACCTTCTGCTTTCGCATCGTCCAAAAGAGCTAGTACTGCGTCCATAGCGTCCCAGTTCTTTTTTCCGCAGACCTTAAAATGTGAAAAATGAATACGGACGCCGGAAGCTCGTCCAATAGCAAGAACTTCTTGCATAGAGTTCAGAATGGCATCAGCTTCGCTGCGTTGATGCACGACAAAGACGCCGTCTTTGTCTGCCACAGTTTTACATAAAGCAATGAGTTCCTCTGTTTGAGCGTAGGCACAGGGAGTATAAATCAAGCCAGTGGACAGTCCATATGCGCCTGACTCCATTTCTCGTCGAACAATATCGCACATACGTTGCAGTTCCTGTTGCGTCGGCTGCCGATTGTCCAAGCCCATGGCCTCCATACGCACATTGCCATGCGGAACCAAATAACATTCGTTCAGCCCCGCGCCGCGAGTTTCCAGAAGCTGCAAATAGCCTTTCGTTGTCTCGTACTTCCAGTCAATAGCCTCGCTGTCCCCCTCTAAGCCAGCCAGATTTTTGCGCCACGAGCCGATGTAGCGAGCAGGCAGCGGCGCCATGGAAATACCGTCCTGTCCCAACACCTCCGTGGTAATCCCTTGCCGAACCTTGGGCGGCACATGAGGCTCTAAGAGAACCTGCAAATCCGAATGACTATGCGTATCGATAAAACCAGGCGCAACTACCAGGTTTTGCGCATCAAGGCACTGCTCGTATTCACCTTCATAGCTTCCTCCGACGCGGGTAATACGGTCCTGCTCCACCAGCAGATCGCCGACAACTGCCGGCATACCGGTTCCGTCCACAAGCAGACCGCCTTTGATAAGGATGCGCATAACCAGCCCTCCGTTATTTCAAAACTGATTTGATGATGCCATAATATCCTTCCGCAGCTTTTTGAAGCTGCTCGATTTCAATGTGTTCATCAATAGTATGAGCTAAATTTTCCCGTGAGGGACCGAAGCCGACGGTAGAAATCTTAGCTTCTCCTGCATAATGACTGCCGTTGGTGCAAAAAGAGTAATGCGTTAGCTGCGGCTCCAGCCCGGCTTCCAGCAAGCCCCTGTACGCAGCCTGTACGTATTCATCCTGCTCGTCCGCCAGCCACCCTGGGAAAAAGCGCTCCCCTTCAATGCGGTCTCCGGTATAGCAAGACTCGCTCCCTTGCGCATAAAACGCTTTGACTCTAAGCTGTGGATCTTCCTGTGCCATATCGGCAAGCAACTGCTGTATCGGCCGCAACACGTCGTCCTTGCTCTCGCCTACAAGCACCCGCCGATCATAGGTAGCGCGGCAATAATCAGGAACCACCGACGCCCCCGGATAAGGAGACGATTTTATATCGGTCAGTTCCAAAATGCCCTCACCCAGTACATCATGACTGGTCAAGGGCAATTGCCGGATGCGCTGAATCACTTCCGTCATTTTATACACTGCATTAAGCCCCTGCTGAGGATTGGCCGAATGAGCCGGTTTGCCAAAGGTTTCCACCACAATCTCCGCTCGGCCCCGCTGGCCAATCTTCAAATTCAACTCCGAAGCTTCCCCAATCACAACATAGTCCGGGCGCACTTTTGCGCTAATTTTCCGGGCCGCCACTCCTTCAAAACATTCCTCGTGCACCACGCCGGCTACGAAAATTTCCCCGGCAAACTCCCGTTGCGTGTCAGCGGCAAAATAGGCTCCTGCCGCCACCATGGCGCTGAGGGCTCCTTTCATGTCGCTGGCGCCGCGTCCATAAATTTTACCATCAATCCGCTCGCCGCCAAAAGGCTGCTGCTGCCATTTCCCCATGTCCGCCACTGGCACGGTATCAATATGGGCATCCAGCAGAATCCGTTTTCCCGGCTGTTTACCGCGAATACAGCCAATGATATTTCCATATTCATCTGTAAAGATCTCATCATATCCCAACTCGGAAAAAGCCTGCTTCAGTAATGTCGCCACTTCTCTTTCCTCGCCAGAATAGCTTGGCTGCCGAATCAGTTCCTGGCACAAGCCAATTAACCGCTCTAGCCGTTCCTCTGTAAGCATGCGTATTCCACCTGCCTCATTCATAACTTGGATATTCCCCATCCCAAACAATACGTCGATACTGCTGCGGATCAGTATCGCCTTCGGTACTGAACAGCAGCACTTGGGATTGTTCGTTAAGTCCCATAGCTACTTTCGCCGCCGCCAAGTCGTCCGCCTGCAGCAAGGTAGCCAACAAGCCCACCGGCGCCGCCCCGGACTCGCCGGAAATAACACGTTCATCTTCAATCAGCGGATTTCCCAGTATCCGCATGCCTTTGGCGGCAACCCAATCAGGGCAGGAAAAGAAAAAATCGCTATAATCGCGCAGTAATCCCCACGCTCCTATATTAGGCTCGCCGCAGGCCAATCCTGCCATAATCGTATTCATCGCGCCGCCTACTGCGTATGGTTTGCCGTCTGCCGCCAGAACCGAACGATACAAACAATCCGCTTGTGAAGCTTCCACAATTACAGTCTTTGGTAGATTTTCTGGTAACGCCGCTGCCAAGCATCCTTGTACCGCTCCTGCCACCGAACCGACTCCCGCCTGCACAAACACATGCGTCGGAGCCGATACCTGCAAGTCATGCAGTTGTTCTAACGCTTCCGCCGCCATCGTTCCATATCCTTGCATAATCCAGCCGGGAATTTCTTCATAGCCTTCCCAAGCCGTATCCTGCACTACGAGCCATCCGTTTTGTTTAGCTTTTTCCGCCGTCATCCGCACAGCGTCGTCATAGTTCAGCTCCGTAATATAAGCCTCCGCTCCTTCGGCGCGGATATTTTCCAAACGCTGCGGCGAAGAACCTTTCGGCATATAGACGACGGCTTTTTGCCGTAGCATTTTTGCCGTCCAAGCCACGCCTCGGCCGTGGTTGCCGTCCGTTGTCGTCGCAAAAGTAAGCTCTCCTAGCTGCTCTCTCATTTCTTGAGAAATCAGCTGCGTAAACGTCAGGTCCTCTAAATTCCGACCTAATCGCTGTGCCAAATATCGAGACATGGCGTACGAACCGCCTAGTACCTTAAACGCATTGAGGCCAAAACGGTACGATTCATCTTTGATATAAATTCCGCCTACTCCTAAGGCCGCCGCCAAATGCCGCAAAGAACGCAACGGCGTCGGCTTGTACGCAGGAACACTAGCGTGAAACTGACGCACCTTGGCAATTTCCTGCGGCGCAAACAACGCAGTCGAACTTTTCTTCCCCGGCCATTTTTTCATCTCATTCGCAGTCCATTGAATCGTACGCTCCATCGCTGATCCTCTTTCCTGGAGACCTAATAGCTCCCTATTTATACGACTAGGTTCGCAAAAACCTTTATCTGCTTATTTTCGATAAAAACCGCTTTCTCCCTATCCCACCTTGCCAGGAAAATTTTACTTTTCTTCCGTCCGCAAGGTATGACACCTCTTAAAAGACAGGCGGCGTAATGGCGGAGATAAAAATCAATTCTTCATCACCTTCATTCCAGATTTTGTGAGGAAGCGTAGAAAGGTAGTAAATGCTGTCCCCTTCCTGCAAATCGAAAAAGTCTTCGCCAATTTGTATTTTCATTTTCCCTTGAGCCACAAGCAAGTTTTCCTCTCCATAGTGCCCTAGCGGCTCTTCACAAGTAACCGCCCCAGCCTTAACACGCCCAATCATCATTTCAATCGTTTTATTCAAGTTGGGCGACAGCAGTTCAAAGGAAACCTCGCCTCGCCCCACACGTACTATCTTGCGGTCTTCTTTGCGGACAATCAGATTCTCTTTTTGCTCATCCATTAAAAAATAAAAGATAGGCACATCTAACATATGCGATAATTTCCGCAGTGAGGTAATGGACGGTTCGGCCAAACCTCGCTCTACTTGGCTCAAGAACCCTTGCGTCAAGGCCGCCCCTTCCGCGAGTTCACGAATGGTCAGTCCTTTTTCTTGACGTTTGGCTCGAATTCGTTCTCCTAGCACAGCAGCCCCTCCTTTTGGTTAATGGCGAATGCGGCGTAAAAAGGACTGGGTACGCTCCTGCTGAGGCGACTCAAAAATATCTTGCGGCGTTCCTTCTTCCACAATAATTCCCTGATCCATGAACAAAACCCGATCCGCTACTTGTCTGGCAAAGTCCATCTCATGAGTCACTACGACCATCGTCATCCCCGCCATCGCCAGCTCTTTCATGACCTCCAGCACTTCTCCTACCAATTCAGGATCCAGAGCTGATGTCGGCTCATCAAACAACATGATCTGCGGCTGCATCGCCAACGCCCGCGCAATGGCTACGCGTTGCTGCTGACCGCCGGAAAGCTCTCTGGGATACCGATCACATTTGTCTCCCAGCCCTACCTTCTCCAGCAGAGATGCAGCTAATTCCCTTGCAGCATCTTGTTTCTCCTTCTTGACAACCAACGGCGCTTCCATGACATTCTCCAAAGCCGTCTTATGTGGAAACAAATTAAACCGCTGAAAGACCATGCCGATTTGCGTCCGCAAACTGCAAAGATCATATTTTTCCGTTACTTCTTGTCCAGCAAATTTAATAACGCCCTGCTGAATGGGCTCCAACCGATTCAAGCAACGAAGAATCGTGCTCTTGCCGGAGCCGCTGGGTCCGATAATAACCACTTTTTCACCTTCGTGTAAACGCAAGGTAATCCCCCGCAGAACCTGAACCTCGCCAAAAGACTTGCAGATGTTTTCCATTTCTACAATATAAGGCTTCATAGCTTTGCCATCCTTTTTTCCAGATTGTCCGCCACCAGCATGAACACGGAGTTCATAATCAAGTACAACAACGCAATCACCGTATATACCTCAAAACTGCGGAAGGTCGTATAAATCAACTGTTCACCAGTCCGCAAAAGCTCGGTAATCGTAACCAGCGAAGCAATCGACGAGTTTTTCAACGTGATGATGAATTGGTTTACCATCGGAGGCATGCATACTTTGATGGCCTGCGGTCCAATAATACGCACCAACGCCTGCCGATAGTTCATGCCCAGCGACAAAGCCGCTTCCAGCTGTCCCTTGTCGACGGCTTGAATACCAGCCCGGAAGATTTCGGTTACATAAGCGCCCGTATTAATGGCTAAACCCACAATGCCGGCTGTCATGCTGTCCATCTTGAGTCCCAATTGGGGCAGACCGAAGTACAAAATAAACAGCTGTACCAGTAAGGGGGTGCCACGAATCACCCACACATAGAAGGAAGAAATCGCGTTCAAATAACGGTTGGAGGAAATCCGGCACAGCGCTCCCGCTATGCCGAATCCCATGCCTAACAAGAGCGAAATCAGGGAAATTTGCAATGTAACCAGACAACCTTGGAGCAAAATGGGAAGCTTTCCTAATACAATCGAGTAATCTAAGTTCATAACCTATCTCCCTTTCGCTTTTGTGATCATTTTTCGCCAGTCAGCCATTTTTTATAAAGTTTATCGGTCTCACCGCTTTGTTTCATTTCCTTGAGCACCGTATTAACCAAGTCCACTAGCTCTTTATCGCCCTTTTTCGCCGCAATGCCTAAAGAGGCTTTCGTGAAGGGCTCGCCGACAATGCGCACATCGGGATGCGTTTTGTTGTACTCCAATTGATTTAACAAGTCATTAATGGAAGCATCTAAACGGCCATTTTCCATATCTAACAGATAGTCGACGGTTTCCTTATAGCTCTTGATTTCAAAATCAATGCCTTTAGCCTTAATGTCCTGCGCTACTTTTTCACTGGTAGCGCCAGTTTTAACTCCTACTACTTTCCCCGCCAAATCATTCACGCTGTTAATGGCTGTCTTATTTTTCATTGTAACCAGCACCATGCCGGTATCCATATAAGGCTCGGCAAAATCAACTACTTCGCGGCGTTGGTCGGTAATGTACATGGCTGCAATAACCAAATCGGCTTGGCCGTTCTGCAGCGTTGGAATCAAACTGGTAAACTGCATTTCCTGTACTTCCAACGGCACGCCGATTTTCTTAGCCACGGCTTCCGCCACATCAATATCATAACCAATAATTTTGTTTGTTTTCTCATCATGGTATTCAAAAGGACGGTAGTTGCCGGTAGCCAGAATTAATTTCCCTTTTTGCTTAATTTCGTCAATACGGCTCTTTTGCGCCGCCGGTTTGTCGGAGCCGCAACCAGCAAGAACTCCCAGCGCCAACATCATCAGCAAGAGGACCCCTATCATTTTTCCGTATTTTCTCATGTTTCATCCCTCTTTCTTTGTAAGTTGCAATTGGAAACCTTATAATTAGGCGGCCGCCAAATTATCCTGACTCACTGTTCTATAAAAAAACAGAGCCCGCGCACGCTAGCGCAGGCTCCATCGCCAAATACACAGAAAAGCTCCGAATCAACGATTCGAAGCTTCATTGCTACCAAGTATTTTGTTAGTCCCTAGTATAACAGTCTGACGCAGACTATGCAAGAAAATATTTTATCCTGTTAATAAAATATTACTCAGAGTAAATTTCCTTTTGCAGGCAACGCATTTTTCACCTTCTGAAATTCTTTTTCGCCAATATGGCAATAGCCTTGAGGATTTTTATCCAAATACTTCTGGTGATAGTCTTCCGCCGGATAAAAATTCTGCAGTACTACCGCCTCAACAGCCAGCGGCGTCTCATATTGCTGCTGCAACGCTTGCAGGGAACGCAAAATAATATCCCTGTCTCCTTCCTGCACGTAATAAATGCCGCTGCGATACTGCACGCCTACATCAAAGCCCTGGCGATTGACGGCCACAGGATCAATCACCTCGTAAAACAACTCTAAAATTTCCTCCAACGATACTTCCGCTGCGCGATACGCCACGCGGACAGTTTCCGCATGACCGCTGCCGCTGCATACCTCTTCATAGCTTGGCCGCTCTGTCGGTCCATTAGCATAGCCAACTTCTGTTTCAACAACGCCTTTGATTAAAGACAGGTATTTTTCCGTACCCCAAAAGCAGCCTCCGGCCAAGTAAATCTCTTTTACGTCACCTGTACTGTGCTTGCTCATCTTCTGCCCCCTCTTCATCACAAGCGTTGAATTGCAACCAGTCTTACTTTGCCAACAAGCGTCTCAAGCCTGCTTTCCGCTTATCGCACGGTTACAGCATCATTTCTGTTTTAAAGACAATAACCGCTTCTCCGCCGATGCGGACTTGCACAGGTTCTCCTGCTGCCATCTTTACATAGACGTCGACAATGCCGCTGCGGCCAATGGCGCTTCCCTGCTCGCCTTTAAAACAGAACTGATCCCCAGCACATTCGACCAGTTTGTATTTCACAAGATAAGCGCCTAATGGACCATTAGCGTTCCCCGTCACCGGGTCTTCTGCTATACCGATAGCCGGCGCAAACATACGTCCATGCGACAGTACCCCCTCTATTTGCGAATCAAGGGTAAAGACAAAATAACCGTTGCAGTTGATTTCGGCGCTTAATGCTTTCAAAGCAGCCAAATTGGGATTTAACGAATCCAGCTTACTTCGTTTTCGAATTCCGATCATCACCTTGGAATGTCCCGTAGACGCCACTTCCACGGGGCAACGTTCATCCAAGTCCTCTTCGGTCAGCCCCAACGCCTGTAAAAGACGCTGCCGCTTTTCCGCATTAAACGGGTTGTCAAACGAAATAGCGCCTTGGGTCATAATGATAGAGCAGCTTCCGTTGTGACGCACAATCTCTACCGGCAAGGTTCCTACGCCAATTTTATGCATAATAACGGAGGAATCCATTTGCCCCTCTACGGCACGCACATAATGAGCCGCAATGGTCGCATGACCGCAAACAGGCACCTCGGTCAACGGCGTAAAGTAGCGAATGCGCACCTCATGATCCGGCGCATCCGGTGAAAATAAAAACGCTGTTTCGGAATTATTAAGCTCTCTGGCAATTGTCAGCATCTCTGCTTCATTCAACCCATCCGCATTCATAACAACGCCAGCCGGATTCCCTTTAAAAAGCTCCGTTGTAAAGGCGTCTACCTGATAAACCTTGTATGTACGCATAAGCCCGCCTCCTAGATGTATCGAAAATACAATGGTTTCACTTCCATTCCTTTTCGTCATCCAAAGGCTTCTTGCCTGCTTTTCAAGCTAATTCTTGCATCATTTCTACAAAAGAATCCACCATATCCGGATCAAATTGGGAGCCGGCGCAACGAACAATTTCAGCAATCGCTTCCGCATCTGACAAAGCCTGGCGATAAGGCCGGTCATTTGTAATCGCGTCAAAGGTATCGACAATCGAAATAATCCGACAAGAAAGCGGAATCGAAGAACCCGCGATTCCTTGCGGATATCCTTGCCCGTCCCAGCGCTCATGATGCTGCAGAATCAAATTGGCAACTCCCACTAATTCGGGAATGGACTGGGCGATCTTATGGCCAATTTCCGGATGCATTTTCATTTCCTGCCATTCTTCTTCTGTAAGAGAACCCGGCTTCAACAAAATACGGTCAGGGATGCCTACTTTACCCAGGTCATGAAATTGCGCCAGAAGGCTGAGCATCGCTAATTCATACTGCGTCATGCCAACTCGCTCTCCCAATTTCACAGCCAACTCCTTTAGGCGCTCCGCATGATCTTCAGTTTCAATATGTCGCGCTCCCAACGTATTCATTACAGCCTGAACCATTTTGCTTTTTGCGCTTTGCCCCTGAGTCAGCTTGAGACGATACAATTTTTTATCGGCTATTTTAAACAAGTCGTCCAATGTTTCTTCCGGTTTGCGGCTTAAGGCAATGCCAACGGACAAGCTCAAGGGCACGCCGGAATGACGCCGATTATAAGATTCTACTTCCACCCGCACTTGCTCTTCAATGTTTTTAATACAATCGTCATCGGTTTGCAACAAAATAGCAGCGAACTCATCTCCGCCGGTTCGCGCCACAACGCCCTTACCCAAGGCAATGCTGCTCATAATCTTAGCAGCTGCAAGAATAGCCTGATCCCCGGCTTTGAGTCCCATCGTATCGTTGACAAATTTTAAACCGTCAATGTCTGCGCTCAACGCTGCAACCGGGTAAATAGGAGAACGCTGCATACGCTGCATTTCCGCTTCAAAAAAAGTCCGATTATACAATCCGGTCAGTAAATCATGAAATCGGTTGTAGTGCAACTCTTCTTCTCTCCGCTTGCGTTCTTGTATTTCTTGACGCAACTGCGCTTGCAGCCGAAGGTCTCGGCCTACAAAAATAAAACCAGCCGGTTCTCCTACCTGATCAACAACCGTAGAAACACGACCTTCTATTGGCAGGCTTGCCCCTTGTTTTGCCTGTAACTGCAGTTCCGCCATGGTTTCCGGCGCCGAAACCAGCTGCCCGTCTTTCGCTAGCCCTGAAACAAACTGAGGCAGCAGCCTGCCAACAGCTTCTTCCTCAGCATAACCTGTCGCTCCTACAAAACCGGAATTAACCTGCAGAATGTTAAAGTGCAAATCAGTTACCGCTATAATTCCGGCAACATGCTCCAATAACAGCTTTGAGCTAAGCAATGCCGGCACACTGAACAGCTTATACCGATGATAGGCACACCAAAAACCCCAAAAATAAAAAAACACAAACAGGTGCAGCGGATCCGCCCTGCCTTCGCCCTCAATAATAACCGGATAATATGTTTCAAGATAGTACGCTGTACCCACGGCACAAGCATTGATCAAAAAAGCAACCGCAGCCTGAATGCGTTTCCGTTTGGCCTTACTTTGCCAACCCCATTTGGCTAAAACAATCGATACCAGCAGACCATATAAAACATAAAAAATATCAAAAGCCAAATAGAACGCATCTACTTCTGCGCGGCCAATCCCAACGCCCAGAAAAAGAACTTCCCATGCAATCAATAAAGCTGCCGGCAAATATAGCAGCGTTATTTTCCATTTTTTGTTAACAAGGAATTCATGCTCTGTAAGAAGCAGATTGATATGAAGAAATACCGCGATAAACGGAATCCAGCCCACCGAAGAAATCTTATCCGCCAACCAATAGCTTTCTATATCCTGCATTTGATATATGTACAGCAATCCGACTGACCATAAGGTGATGCTTTGAAACAAAAAGAAAAACAAGCGATTAATAGGCTGAGTCCGTTCCATGTTATATACACGCCAGCCAGCAAATCCGCTTAAAGCAATGGCAATGAACGACATAATTGACAGTAAATCAAAAATATCCACACGTTCCTCCTTATCCGCTTTGCGTTACTTCGCTCACTTATAAAAAAAAAGTGCCGGACTCCCTGCCGGCACAACATACGATCTCAAACTTGAGTCGGCAACTTGGCGACCATAAACAAGTGTCATTGTCCTTAGGCCCATAGCTTTGCGTCCCTGTTTTTCAACAGGTTTGCCCATATTCAGTTGACTAAGATAGTTTTATCTCCAGGTTACTATACCAAACTTATTATTACTTATTATTTCGTACTTTACAAGATTTTTCTACCATTTTCCATATGACTTTCATCCTGTTTTGGTTTATTTTTTATATTTCAAGACAAAATTTCTTCTATTTACCATGAATAAAGTCCTAGGCTTCAGAATGTTTTTATAAAAACACTTCTCATTATATCCATTTTCACAACACATTCGTCCGCACGCAAAACCGCCTTGCATGCCATGTAAGAAAAACCTTCATTTTCTAAAATTTATTGTCCTAAATGCGCACTTTCGCTCTTTACTTTCTTGTACTCTAATGTTACATTGTAACTTGTCTGTGTCTAAGAAAAAGACGTTGCAGTCTTAATGTTTTGTTTAGTAGTACACAGTCACTCTCAAAAGAACGCAAAGGGGATTTACATGGATATTTTTCGTACTAAAAGCATTGAAGCCTTTTATGAAGGCGCCAAAGAAAAGAAGCTCAAAAAAACGTTGGGCGCTTTCGATCTTATCTTGTTAGGCGTCGGCGTTATCATGGGTACCGGCATTTTTGTTTTCACCGGCGTGGTAGCCGCCAAATACGCAGGCCCCGCCATTGTCGTTTCTTTGGTTCTCTCCGCCATCGCCTGCGCCTTCGCCGCATTAGCTTATGCGGAGTTAGCCTCCATCGTTCCCATTTCCGGCAGCTCTTATACGTACTCCTATGCAGTTTTAGGAGAAATCGTCGCCTGGATGGTTGGCTGGAGTCTGATTTTAGAGTATTCCCTGGGTGCCAGCGCCGTAGCTGCCGGCTGGTCTGCCTATGCCACCGGCTTGTTTAAGTCAGCCGGTTTTGCCGTTCCTCAGGCTTTAACCGCTGTACCTGCAGACGGCGGTATCATTAATTTGCCGGCCGTCATTATCTCGCTTTTTTTGAGTGTTTTACTAGTACGCGGCACCAAAGAAAGCACAACTCTCAACCGTATTTTAGTTGCCGTCAAGTTGATTGCGGTGTTTATTTTTCTGTTTCTCGCCGGCCCCAAAGTCGATCCGGCGAACTGGACACCCTTCATGCCTTTTGGCATTTCCGGCGTAGTCACCGGCGCTGCCACGATTTTTTTAGCGTATATCGGCTTTGACATTGTTTCCACTGCCGCTGAGGAATGTAAAAATCCCAACCGCGACCTGCCGATTGGGATTATCGGTTCCTTAGTGGTTTGCGCCATTTTATATGTAGCCGTAGCTGCTGTTCTGACCGGCGTTGTGCCATATACAGAGCTCAATACCGGTGAACCGGTTGCTTTTGCCCTGCGCTCCATCGGCTACAACATGGGCTCCGCGTTAGTAGGCACTGGCGCCATTGCCGGTATCACAACGGTTCTCCTAGTCATCATGTACGGCCAGACGCGCGTATTCTACGCTATGTCTCGCGACGGCATGCTACCGGCTGGCATCTGCAAAATCCATCCCAAATACCAAACCCCTCATATTATTACCATTCTATCCGGCATCGTCGTTGCCATTGTATCCGGCTTAACGCCCATCAGCGTCATTGCCGAACTGACCAATATCGGCACCTTATCCGCTTTTGTCATTACTGCCGTAGGCGTCTTGGTTCTGCGCCGCACCAAGCCCGATATTCACCGACCATTCCGTTGTCCGGCAGTCACCTTTGTTTCTATGGGCGCTATTATCTCCTGTGGTTATCTTATGTACAGCCTGCCTGGCGATACCTGGGTCCGCTACGGCATCTGGAGCGCTCTTGGTCTTGTTGCTTATTTTGCTTACGGCTACCGCAAAAGCCTGCTTCATCCCCGCAATCACACTACGAATACAACTACTTTTCTAGAAAAGACAGGCAGCTAGCTCGCAGCTGTTAGCCGTTGATTTCCAGACGATTCTTGCCGGTCCGCTTTACACGATATAAAGCGGTATCGGCTTTTTTCATGACCTGCTGCAAATCCAAGCCTTCCTCCCAAAGTACGCCGCCTATGCTGCAGCCCACTTGAGCCAGGCCGCCCTCTACCGCAATCGGCTGTCCCACAGTGCTTATAATGCGGTCACCCACAGCCTGAAGCATATCCCGATCTTGACCGCGAGACAAGAACAGAATAATGACAAATTCATCTCCGCCTATACGGGAGACAAACTCTTCTTTACGTATGCATTGCTCTAAACGCATCGCCACTTCCTTCAAGACCTGATCACCTGCGGCATGCCCGTAAGTATCGTTAACTTGCTTAAAGCCATCTAAATCCAAATATAGCATGGCCAACGAAATTCCTACCTGTCTGCTCGCTAAAGCTTGCGCCCGTTTTACAAACGTATCCAAGCCAACGCGATTTGCCAGTCCGGTCAAGGGATCGTTATAAGCAATAACCTCCATTTTCAACAGATGCCGTTCCGCCGTGGTCAGATTATCCAGCAAATGATTGAACGAGTCGGCCAACGTTTCAATTTCCTTGACGCCCTTGTGCGAAAACCGCTCTTCTTGAGCGCCAAACCGCAAATGATCAGCAGCTTTAGCAATTTCCTGAAGAGGCCGGCTCACCGCCCCGGCAGACATCCAGCCTATAATGCCAAACACGGCAGAAGCAATCACTCCGACTATCCAAAGAAACCACTGCAAACGATAGACGCTGGCAAAAGCTACTTCCGCCGGCTGGCGCACCAGTATCGTCCATCCCAAACCTTTATAGTCCAAATAACCAGCGCCCATCCGATAACCGACAAGATATGTTCGCCCATCCGGCCAAGTTTCCTCCACCCACCCATGTGTTCCTTGTTGGGCTTGTTTCACACTCTGCAAATCCAGCTTTTGGCCCAAAAATTCCTTCGGTCCCAGCAAGACTGTCTGGTCATTGGCGCTGACAATGAAAATTTCTTCCTCATTTCGCTCCCGTTGGGTCTGAAACATGGCTTGCTCCAACTGCGCCGCCCATTTCCAGCTCAAATGAGCGGCCAGTACGCCAACCGTATTCCCTTGTCCATCCTGCACCGCCTGGCTAATATCGACAAATTTCATCGGCTCGCCCGTTGGGTTGGGAAGCAAATTTCTCAGCAGCACCGCTTCATGAACATCACCAACAAATTCACCTTTAATTCCTTCAGTATACACAGGACGCTGCACCAGACTTTGACCGACTAAAATTCCGTCAGTAGCCGCCCATACCTGTCCTTCTTTATCTGTGACTCCAATCCAGGAAAAAGCAGGGAACGTACTTTGCAAATGCATTAACAAGCGTTCTGCCTCTTCCCGGCTGCCAACCCGCCGAAACTCCGGCAACGCGCTAAGAACCTGCACCTCTCCTGCGCGGCCCCACATATACTGATCCAGCCGGCTCGCCAGTTGAAAAGCGGTTTCCGACAGGGAAAGCCCTGCTTTATCTTTTATGTCGGTGCTGGCTTTCCAACCTGCTACATAACTAAGCACCGTTGTCAGCGAAACGATAATGACCGTAATAACCAGCGCCACTTTGGCCTGCAACCTCATAAAAACCCTCCATTTAATTGCTTTCTTCCCAGCCGTTTCCTGCTTTTCAAATCATTTTTATTATAGCATTTATTGCCTCTCCGTTCTTTATGCCAAGAGTCTTTATTTTACTCCGCCCAAGCTCGCAAAAATAAACCCCCTGGCTTTTGCCTCAACAAAAACCAGGGGGTTCCCTTATATTCTTATGCGTCTAAGATTTACTTACCGAAATGACGCTCCAGCAATCCTTTGAAGGCTGCGCCATGACGGGCTTCGTCTTTGCACATTTCATGCACGGTATCATGAATAGCATCTAGGCCAAGAGCTTTAGCCTTTTTCGCAATACCCAGCTTGCCTTCGCAAGCGCCGTATTCCGCTTCCACACGCAGTTCAAGGTTCTTCTTCGTGCACGGAAAAACTACTTCGCCCAGCAGTTCAGCAAATTTAGCCGCATGCTCCGCTTCTTCAAAGGCAATCCGCTTGTATGCTTCGGCTACTTCCGGGAACCCTTCCCGATCCGCTTGACGGCTCATAGCTAAGTACATGCCCACTTCGGTGC
>CAZKCR010000031.1:0-5752 GCA_964551055.1 uncultured Anaeromusa sp.
AAACCTTTGCTATAAGGAATTTTTACTACAGCCATGTTTTCTCCTCCCATACTTTAAAAAATTGCATTTTCTGG
The DNA here is from genome assembly GCA_964551055.1 of uncultured Anaeromusa sp. GTDB lineage: Bacteria > Bacillota > Negativicutes > Anaeromusales > Anaeromusaceae > Anaeromusa. Next base: position 75 of record CAZKCR010000031.1, read on the forward strand.
TTACCTTATTTTTTATTATAGCACTCTTCGCTGAAAAATGCTGATTTTTAAAGGATAATACAAGCTCTAAATTTTCCGAAAATAGTTAAGACCATTATTCCTTCACAATGTCCCTTATGCTTTTCCCTTCAGTTCCGTAAGAAATTTCTCCACATAAGATGACCACGCGTCTCGATTGCCTACAAACGACCGATGTCCATCATTTCCATACGGCGGCAACTGTATAAAGACTGCTTGTCCACCACTTTCCGTATAGGCTTTATACATCGCCCTAGCCAACGTTGGACGAAAATAATGATCATTCGCAGAATACAACCATAAAGTAGGCACCGTAGATGTTTTCCCGTATCGGGCCATAGAATCAATAAGATTATTTTCATCTCTAACCTGATCCGGTGCATAGGAACCTCTACCACCTGCAAAGTTAATAATCCCGCATATTCCTTCCAAGTTTAACGAACCTGTCGCAATCACGGAATGCCCTCCCGTAGATTGCCCCAGCAAGACAATTTTCGTTTTTTCAACATCCTGGCGAGATTTTGCATAATCGACTGCCGCCCTTAGATCTTTGGCGGCTTCAAGCCCCGCTCCCCAATAATCCTTTGTACCATTGCTCAATGTCAAATTTTCCGCATACGGAGCCATGGAAGCTCCAAATCCTCTGCGAACCACAAATAGAACCGCATATCCCTGCTCAAGAAAATATTCTGTTTGCGCTTTATAATAGCTTGTCACATCAGTATTTTTCCGTTCCTCTGCAAGCCGAGGCGTTCCATGCGTAAGAATAATAAGCGGAAACGGACCATCACCCGCCGGTTTCGTAAAGCGAGCTTCATCGTAAACCGTTCCATGTTTTAGATTGACTGAAATGTTTAAAAACTCAGTAGTATAACTTGCCGCTTCCACTGGCAGCATAGCCAGAATGAGTAACAGACTCAGCAAAACCACTATCCGACAACTCTGTTTCCCGTACTTTCTTTGCATTCGCACCACACGACCACACTCCTCGTTTCTTAAAATTCGTTACATCCTGTAAAATAGTTTCTATGTATTTTATTTCTCCCCTGCTTGGATGCGAAAAATCGAACTATAGGCTGAAGGATATACACTCTTAGACAGGGAAATTACTAGTATGACTAGTCTAACGGAGGTGCGCGATGAAAAAAATCATTCTATTAACCTTGGGTTTTTTACTCTTATGGAGCTGCAGCGTTTCTTTCGCCAGCATTGCTCGAGAAAGCGACGGCGATAATGTTGCCTTTTCCAGTTGGCAAAAGTTTACCGACAACAATATCACCACTTACTGTTCCTTGGTAAAATATATAGATTTAGGAGCGGCTTCTACGTTCTGGCTGCGTATGGACAGCAACCGCGGCGCATTTCAGGAGCGTGCTTACCTGCAGATAGACAATAATATCTTGCAAATAAAACGCCTTGAAGCCAGTACCATGTACAACCGAACAGGAACGCCTGAGCCAGCCATTTTAAGTCCGTGGAGCAGCACGATTTATAGCTTATCCTCGACAGAGCTTGATTCCTTTCGTAAATGCTCCTCCATCCGTTTAACCCTAACCTTAACAGACGGCAAAACAATGTCTTACAAATTATCCCCCGCTGCAGTTGCCGACTGGAAACGAGTATTAGACCTATCCAGTTCCAGTTTGGCAGCTCCCTCTATTCAAAAACAAAGCGCTGAAAATTAAGAAGAAACCTCCTGCTCCACCGCAGGAGGTTTCTTCTTAATTAAATCATTATCGTTTCTCAGGCACTCAAACTAAACCTTGCGATGCTGACATTTCGACAGTATAAGCCTAACGACTGGAGCGACTTACCTCAACGGCTTCCCTCCTGCTTGCCATAAGTCTCTTTGATTAAAATCGTCGCCAACAGACCCACTAATAGCACTATCATACATACCCCAAACGCATATTGATAAGCATCTGCATTATAGATTTTAACTCCCTGCTCTAGTCCCCCTTGCCAAAACTGGTCCAATACCCAGCCAAAAGCCGGCTGCATCAAAGCCGCCCCTACAAAAGGAGCTGAATTTACGACGCCTGCGGCAATACCCGTCAGGTGCGACGGATTCACTTCCTTGGCGCATACAACCGCCACAGACACACCGGATACGCCGATACCAAAGAAAAAGCACAGCAAGGACAACAGCCAGCCAGGTATTTGCGCGCCTCCCAACATTAAGCCAGCTAGAGCCGCTAGAAACAAAAGAGTGGTCGCAATATACGGACTACGCCGCCGCCCCAAACGGTCGGAAAAATAGCCTACCAGAGGCGCTCCCGCCATATTCCCCAAAAACATGAGCAACACTTGATTCGCCGCTTCCACGCGTGACATATGCATTACTTGCATAAAATAAGGCACACCCCAAATCCCGCTAAACGTCATATACACGCCAAATACCGACACTGACGCCAAAAATGGTGTCCAAGTATGCCGGTTCCGCAGCACTGTCAGCAAACCCGCCGCCATCCCCGTTTGCGCAGAAGGACCTGCAACCGCACCGCCAAATTCGCGTGCTGCAAGCTCTTTCATGGAAGGAAGCCCTACCTCTGCAGGACGGTTACGAATAACAAGCCAGCAGGCTCCCGCCATAAGTACTGAATAGAACGCCACCAAAAAAAACGCGGACCGCCAACCAGTGGATTCTACCAACACAGCTAACGGCGTAGCCGATAATAAGGAACCGCCGTTTCCTACGAGCGTCAACAAACCCAACATGGTCGCAAATTCCCGCAGACGAAACCATTCTGCCTGCAGTTTAACCACATTCACATAGATCACGCTGACCCCCACGCTTGCTAAAAAGCGCCCGATGTAGAGACTGCTCAGGCTTTCTGCACAGCCAATCAGCGCCGCCCCCGCCGCCGCAATGACGACAGAGACGCTGATAACCAGCCTTGGACCATAGCGATCCGCCAACATGCCAGAGGGAACCTGCAGCACAGCGTAGGTATAAAAGTAAATAGAAGAAAGCATGCCCAGTTCGGAAGCCTGCTCAATAGTAAAATCCCGCATTAAGCTATCGGCAACAACGCCTGTCACAGTTCGATGAAAATAAGCTGCCAAAAAAGTCAGTGCCGCACACAGCCAAATCCATTTTCGTTTTTGTTCCAGCCGTTTTATTTGTTCCAACCACCCAGCTTCATCATTCATGATCCCGTGTTACATCTCCTCCAGCGCTTTTTTCACATCGCTAACTACCCCAGCCCAATCTCCTAAGCGTTTCTGACGAAACAAGCGCATGCTCGGATACCAAGGACTGTCTTCTCGCTCGAGCAGCCAGCGCCAATCTGGATTAAAAGGAAGCAGCAGCCATGTTTTCTTGCCCATCGCCCCAGCCAAGTGCGCTACAGCAGAATCGACAGTCAGCACCAAATCCAAGTTAGCAATAACAGCTGCCGTAGCCGCAAAATCAGTTAGGTACAAAGACATATCCGAGATTACTGCCTGAGCTGGCAGTTTTTTTATGTCCTTAGCCCGTTCTCCTACTTGCAAGCTCAGCCAGAAAAAATCTTCCTGCTGAAATAAAGGCAGCAAGTAAGAAATCGCCATGGAGCGGTTCTTATCGTTGCTATGCGCAGCATTACCCGCCCATACTACGCCTATGCGAACTTTTTCCTGTGGATCTAACTGCCGAAGCTGCCTTGCCCAGCTAGCCGCTTCTTCTTGTTTTGACTGCACATACGGTATTTCTTGAGGGATTGACTCTAGCTTCGTATGAAACCAATGCGGCAAACTCAGCAAGGGACACGCCAAATCATATTCCTGCAATGGAAGCATTTCACTGCTATCCCAAATACGACACTTTGGCAAAGACTGCCGCGCAAGATTTTCTAGCGGTTTTTGCACCAGAATCCCCACTTCTTCTGCCATGTCCGCCACTTTAGATGCATATCGCAGAAATTGCAGCGTATCGCCATACCCTTGATCGGCATACAATAATATTTTTTGCCCCTGGAGACATTCCCCTTGCCAGTGCGGCAACGGCAATTGACCCTGGCGCCTTCCTAAAAGCCGCAGCGCATCATATTTATCCCACCCTAATTCATAACGTCCCTGCAGCAAATATAGCTCTGCAATCGAAAAATCCGCTTCGAAGAACTCTTCCTTAAGCTGGAGCGCCTGCTGTAAACAAGCTTCCGCTTCTTTAAATTCATGCCTGTTTTTTAGCGCCAAGGCCAAATTGTATTGCATATTAGCCTTAGTTGGTTCAAGCTTCACGGCTTTTTGAAAACACTGCAACGCTTCTTCTTGGCGCGGAACGTCCTCCGCCAGTACCAGCCCCAAGTTATTATAGGCGTCGGCCAATAAAGGATTCCAAGACAACGCCCGGCGAAAGCAGGTTTCCGCTTCCCCCACCTCACCGGCTCGCCTCAAAATCACGCCCAAGTTATTAATCGCTTCCGGATACTCCGGCTGCAAAACAAGCGCCCAGCGAAATAACTCCGCCGCTTTCTCAAGCAGACCTGCCTTACCGAGAACCACCCCCAACTCCTGGTAAAAAGGAGCTGCTTGTGCATCCAAGGCGATAGCCTGCCGCAACATATCCGCCGCTTCTGACAAATTCCCAGCTTCATTAAAAAAGCATCCCAACCGATAATACGGCGCTGGTGACTGAGGATTTTTCTGTACACTTTGCCGCAGCTCTTGTTCCTGTTCCCTCCGGCTCGGTACCGTTTCTGAATTCTGCTCCTTCATGGTCAATAGTTTCTCCTTACATTCTTTCGGCCTTATATATATCTATATTCCAAACCCATTCAAATCTCCTGCCAAAATAATGCTTCTTTCTTTATTAACCGCTGAAGGACCTGATATCCCATTATGCTTTATAGGCGGCAAGCACTTGCTGCACCAACTCTTCTGCCGTCAATTTAGGCCTAGATAGCCTCACTATTCCTTCCTGCACAACCACCTCTGCCGGCAACGGACGCAAGTTGTAGACAGAGGCCATTGAAAAGCAATAAGCACCGGCATTTAAAATACCAAGGTAATCTCCAACCTTCACCGTCGGCAGCAAACGCTGTTTGGCAAAACAATCGCCGCTTTCGCATGTGTTCCCATATATGTCATATTCACAAAGCGTTCCCGTTGGATTGCTGATATTAAGAATCGGATGATACGCACCATAGAATACAGGGCGAATACACTGCGGAAAGCCTGCATCAGTCCCGATAATAACTCGCCCATAAGCTTCTCTCACTGTGTTTACCTGCATAATCAAACATCCCGCTTCTGCAGCAACATATTTCCCCGGCTCAAAGCACAATTCAAGCTCCTTCCCATATTCACGGCAATATGCTGTAAATAGCTGAACAATTTTCTCACCAAAATCTGCATAATTGACTTCCGACTCTTCCGGATGGTATTTCACTTTAAAGCCGCCGCCAAAATCGACAAAGCGCAGCTCAGGGAAACGCTCACGCGTAGCTATTTGCAATACATTTTTCATTCCTTGATAAACGGCTTCCGTGTCGGCAATGCCACTTCCTGCATGCATATGCACGCCGACAACCTGTAAATTATATTGCCGAGCAATGGCAGCCGCTTGCGAAGCCTCGTCCAGCAAGAGTCCAAACTTTGCCGCTTTGCCTCCTGTTTGAACTTTTTCGTTCTCTCCTGCCACCACATCCGGGTTGAAGCGCAGAGACACTTCCGTACCA
>CAZKCR010000031.1:5852-15432 GCA_964551055.1 uncultured Anaeromusa sp.
AATATAATGCTTTCCGCTTTAAATCCTAAGGATAAGGCTAACAACACCTCAGCCGGACTCACTGCATCAAGGCATGCGTTTGCTTCTCTCAAGCGCAGCAAAATATCTTTATTGTAATTCGCCTTCATAGCATAATGAATTTTCAAAGCAGGCCAAGGAATATATTGGTATAAGCTTTTGTACTGCTTGGCGATTAAGTCCAAGTCATATAGATAAAAAGGCGTCTCAAAGGTATCACCAAGTAACTGCAAGGACTGGTTTTGCACCCTATATTCATGGTTCACCTTTACGATCATTTTTTCAAATTCCTGCATAATCTTGCCTCCTCTAAAAAATCAATTCTAAATCCGTTAACCTGTGCTCCAGTTCTTCTATTACCTCAGCTTCTTCTATTTCCGTCTCCGCTTCAAACGTAACGGACAAGCGGATATAGGCCCCGGCATCATCCCAAGGGATCGTAGAGATCAGCTTTTCTCTCAGTAAGAACTCAGAAAAATCTTCTGCACTGCTAAAGCATCGCCCGTTTTTAGTTCTTTGTGGAATTGCGGTATATAAATAGAAAGAAGCCTTCGGTTCAACAATAGAAAAGCCAATTCGTCGCAGCACGTTCACCAACAAATGGTGACGCCGCTCATATTTTTCCGCTGTTTTTCTTGTTATTTCCGGATGCTGCAAGCAATAAGCGCCTGCCTTTTGAATCGCTGCAAATTGACCGGAATCATGGTTGTCTTTCACGGCCGCAAATCCTTTTACCACCGCTGCTTGCCCGCAAAGAAACGCCATTCGCCAGCCTGTCATATTAAAGGCTTTTGACAGCGAATGAATTTCCACCCCCACTTCTTTGGCACCTGGAACCGATAAAAAACTTAGCGGCTTTTCTTTGCCAAAAGTCAGTGCTGCGTATGCGGCGTCAGCCACAACAATAATTTGATGTTTCCGGGCAAAAGCCACTACCTCTTCAAAAAACTCGCGCGTGGCTGACGCGCCGGTAGGATTATTAGGATAGTTGAGATAGAGCAGCTTTGCTTTACGGCATTGCTCTTGCGTTAAATGGCTCAATTCCGGCAAATATTGATTTTTTGCGGTCAGCGGCAACGAGATTACTTCGCCGCCTAACGCTTGCGTGGCACTTCCGATAATGGGATAGCCAGGAACCGTCATCAACGTACTATCTCCGGGATCGATAAAAGCTTGCGGCAATAACGCCAGAATGGATTTAGAGCCTATACCGTGAATCACTTCCGTATATGCATCTAATCCCTGAACCCCGTACACTTGCTCCATGTATTGCACAGCGGCATCTTTAAATTCCTGTACGCCGTTATCACTATACCCGCGGTTTTCTTTCTTGCTAGCTTCTGTAAACAGAATGTCTAGCACGCTTTCTTCAGCCATCCAGTCCGGTTCGCCCACTCCTAAATCAAGCAGCTTCACCTCCGGATTTTCTTTACAGGCCCTCTTTTTGTCACGCTTAATTTTTTCAAACTTATACAACACACTTTCGTCCCCAAAATGCTTTCCGCCTAAACGCTGGGCAAATAATTGCTGAATATATCCCGTCATTATAGTAAGCCCTCCTTTTTATTTGCATGATACAAGTTTATCTTAAAAAAAAGACCAACTTTATGCTTTGGCCTTTTCTAATGCTTCTACTAAAAATTCCACCGCCTGCATAACCTCTCTGACATGTCCGCGCGGCAGATGCTGAATAACATCACGATAGTATGCCGCAATTCCGGTTTGCAGCCGCTGTGCAACCATTTCCCCTTGCTCGCTTAAGGACGCTTCTACAACCCGCTTATCTTGAAAAGAACGACTGCGGCAAACAAGACCATCACGCACTAGAATACTCATGATACGGGTAACCGTGCTGATTTCCAGATGCATATGCTCGCTAAGTTCATTCATTGATACCCCAGGATGCCGCAGCAATTCCAACAGCATATGACATTGCGAGCTGGTAAACCCGTAATTTTTTATTGTTTCACGTTCTAAAATCTGCATAGTCCTCACCGTTCGTTGCAACAACGTTCCAATGTCGTCAACACAGCGGTTATACTTATCTTCTTCAATCGTAATTTTTCTCACCCCCTTATTTATTTGTATCATGCAATTAATTCTTTGTCAATTATTTCTTTACATTTGTCAAAAAAAAGCGTCCCAGATGATATTTTCATCAAGGACGCTCTTGTTCATCACTTTATTTATGATCCGCTTACAATCAATCCTTCAAACCATTCTGGCATGAGCGTCGATCCCAGCAAAAGCAAGGTTAAAATAATTAAAACGATGGTAAAAATCCAGGCTACCACATTGTACCATTTAGAATTGGCGTATGATCCCATCAGATAGTTATCACTGGCGATCAGAACCATAAAAATCAAGATTGGCGGTAACAGCACGCCGTTTACAACCTGCGATGCCAACATGATATGATACAACGAAAGATCCGGCCATAAAACCAAGCCCGCCCCGCCAATGATCAACGCCGTGTACAGACCAAAAAACACTGGTGCTTCCTCATAGGATTTGCTGACGCCATGCTCGAAACCAAATGCTTCACAAACAGCATAGGCTGTGCTCAATGGCAGGATAAAAGCTGCGAGCATGGATGCGCCAAGAAGACCAAAAGAAAACAAAATACTGGCATATTTCCCAGCCAAAGGCTCCAATGCAATCGCCGCATCACTGGCTGTCTCAATGTCAATTCCATTTACATACAGCGTTGATGCCGTAGCAATGATGATAAAGAAAGCAATCAGCCAAGTAAAAAACGAACCGACAATAACATCCCAGCGAGTGTATTTATAATCAGCCGCTGTAATGCCCTTGTCTACGACTGAAGCTTGTACATAAAACTGGCCCCACGGTGTAATCGTCGTACCGATAACGCCAATGGCCATCAGAAGAAATTCCGCATCCCAAGCGAAGGTAGGCGTGACTGATGCCATAAACACTTCTTCCCACGGCGGATCCACAAGAAAACCGGAAATAACATAGCTGAAAAAGGTAAGACACAAGGCCAGAAAGACCTTTTCCGTCTTAGAGTAGTCTGCTTTCAAGACCAAGAACCAAACCAAGGCTGCCATAATCGGCACCGATATATATCGGCTAACGCCGAAAATCTCAAAGCTCGTGGCAATACCTGAAAACTCAGAAGCCGTTGTCCCCATGTTAGCAATAATCAGGATAGTCATAGCAAACAACGCCCATCTGGCGCCGTACTGCTCGCGAATCAAATCAGACAGTCCTTTACCGGTGACTGCGCCAGTACGCGCCGACATTTCCTGCGCGATGACCAAGCATACCGTACTGATAAACATAGTAAAAAGCAAGGCAAAACCATACTTGGCTCCTGCTGCAGCGTACGTAGCAATGCCGCCTGCGTCATTGTCCGCGAAGGCAGTAACAATGCCGGGGCCCATGACCGAAAAAAATATAGCTATACGAGTGCGAAATGAATTTACCGCCGTCATTGTCTCACCCCTCCCTCAATGCGCGTTTGCTTAAATAAACCGACATGGCATCCGGCACGGAGCGTTCCGGCATGAGAATATCTAATACATCATCAACAGTAATAATACCGCATAAAACGCCTGTTTCGTCAGTAACTGGCACAGCCAGCAAACCGTATTTATGGATGGCATCCGCCACTTTACGGTGGCTGTCATCATGATGCACCGCAACAATCTTGGTATGCATCAGATCACCCAAGACCGTATCCGGCTGCGCAATAATTAGCTCCCGCAAAGAAAATACACCTAACAATTTTTCTGCCGCATCAATCACATACAAATAGTATATTGTCTCTACTCCAGGCGCCAGCTCCCGAACGCGCTGTATGGCCTGCTCAGCCGTTAATTCCACAGACAAGCCGATGTACTCAGTAGTCATCAAACCGCCTGCAGTATCTTCCTCATATTGCATGAGCTCTTTGACTTCTTCCGCTTCATCGGTTTCCATCAGCAATAACAGTTCACTTGATTTGCCTTCCGGCATTTCGCTCAAAATATCCGCCGCCTCATCAGGAGGCATTTCTTCAAGCAGATCCGAGGCCTGGTGTCCATCAAGTTGAGTAATGATTTCCACCTGTGTATCCAATTCCATTTCCGACAAGGCTTCTGCGGCTTGTTCCACATCCAGAGACTTGATGAATACAGCCCGGCTGTTATAGTCCATTTCCTCCACTAGATCCGCAATGTCCGCCGGATGCAGCTTGCTTACTTGTTCTTTGTTGAGGTTCAGTTTCAAGCTGGCTGTTCTTGATTCCAAGGGAGTAATTGATTGCCACAAAATATAATGGTTATTTACATTGCTTACTAAAAACTCCAGCCCCAGTCTGCGAACCAGCCCGCGCATGCCAATATCGGCGGCCAGAAGAAACAGTTGCTGCCGTCCTTCCACCTGAGAACAAGACAATAAGATATCATTAACCCGCACCAGCTTGGAGCCTTTTAAATCAATAATTTGCTTATCAAGCAGCCATTTACCTACATACAATTCTTGCTCATTAATATCTACAATTTCAATTTCCGCCAACGGTTTACACAACTGAACCTCTTCTGCCGCCCAGTCTTTGACCTGGCTAGCTGGAATCAGCCGGTGAATATCTCCGCTATGGCGAATGCCTGTAATATAAGGCATGCCGCCATCCCAGCGCACAACTACATCTTTGACTTTTCCTGCCATTTTTCCGGCACCGTCATATATGCGCCGTCCCCTTAGTTGGCTGAAATAAATTTCATTCATTGCTTTTTGCATACTACCCCTCTTCTCTGAATACCGACGCCAATAGCCGGCTTATTCCCAAACACCGCTTACTTCCAGGATCGGTATCCATACAACCACCACCTTTCTTTTAAAAAAATAAATGCCTCCCCAAAGGAAGGCATTACAAATAACCTATGTCTCCCCCTAATCGTTGAGTTTTAGCACTGCATAACGTAGAGAAAAATCCTCAGCCACCTTAAGTAAAACCTTGTGTCGATAATACCTGTTCTACCCATTGGCGTCTCTCGACGTTTCCGGGCAGTGGCCTATTTTTATGCAGGAGCCTCACCTAACAGAGATATGCAATTTACTTTTTTCTAAAATCCTGTCTTAGTCTACCATAGTCATTTAAAGATAACAATGGCTTTTTTGACAAAGCCGTCAAACTTAACGTAACCTTCACAAAGAGACCTCAAGCCGCATCCGGCAGCCGCAAGCTGTCGCCTTTGCGTTCCAGTAGCCGTTCATCGCCAGTAAAATCAATCGGTTGCTGGCGCTTCATTTCGCGTAAGACTATATCGCGCAAGAAGATGTACGTATCGCGTCCCTCTACTCCATCACGCAGCATCGTATATCCATCACCGCCTGCTGCCATAAAGTCATTGGCAACCACCAAATAATGCTTACCATCTGCCAATTCATCGCCGCTGGCCAACCGGACTTCTTTGATACGCGCCCCTTCTGGCATATCTGGATCGCAAACTACTTTTAAGCCGGAAAATTGCAACATTCCAAAGTTCTGATTAAATAAGCCATGCTCCAGAATTTTACGGATTTGTTTCCCGCTCAATTGTACTGTATACAGCGTATTGTCAAACGGAAGCGCTGCATATACCTGACCTAGAGAAATTTTTCCTGCCGGTAATCCCAGCCGCACACCGCCCCCGTTCAAAAAAGCAATATCTGCCTGTACGGAAGAACGCATAGCATCCGCCACCCATTGCCCCAACGGCGAAAAAACATTACGGCTATGCTCTAACGGGTAAAGAGAGTTACCTACTGTCTGCTCCTTCAAAGCCATGATCGGCTCTTCCTGGCGCCGCACCAATTCTTGCATCCGTGGTTCCGGCGGCACCGGATGGGCTACTAAATCTGTTGCACTCGCTGATAACATCTGCACCGTCTTCGTCTTTGAGTCGAAGTTCAAATGCACCTTTCCTAGTTCTCGTCCATAAGCTTCCGCTTGAACCACAGCAATACCTTTGACAAAACCAGCTACCCGCTCGTGGGAATGCGCACTAATGATCACGTTCACGCCATTTAGCCGCTCTGCCACATCAGCCGCTTCACCGGTTATTTTGCCGTCTTTGTCCATATAGGAAGCTAAATGAGTCAAAGCAATAATAATGGAAGCTCCATGTTTACGCGCATCTTCAGCCCAAAAATTAATGCGAGCCGCTGGCTCTTGAAAATCAAGGCCGTACACTGCATTAGGATGGCTTTTATAGAGCGTTTCCTGCGTAACAGCACCGATGACAGCAATTTTAACGCCTTGTCGCTCCAAAATAATATACGGTTTCACAAACCCCAATGGCATCGCTGTCTGTTTATCTACTACATTGCCGCACAAAAAAGGAAAATGCGCCTCTTTGGCTCGCTCTTGCAAAACATGCAAGCCCCAGTCAAATTCATGATTTCCCAAAGCCATAGCATCTACCTGCATGGCATTCATCATTTCGACAACAGGTCGTCCATATAGTAAATTAGAGTCCACGCTGCCCTGCAACATATCCCCGGCTGCCAAAAGAAGCGTTCCTTGAGGGTTTCCGGCACGCTCTTGCTCGATAGCCGTCATCAACACAGCCGCCCCAGGACGCTTGTCTTCTGCCGCCAAAGCGCCATGAAAATCATTGATCGTTAGCACATCCAGTTGAATTTGCTGCGCTTGCGCCGCCACAGCGCTCCAACAAAGTGCCAAACATAATAAAAAAATCCGGCCCCATTGCCGCATAAAAATCCCCCTCTCCAACTTCGCTTGTATACTTCGCGTTAGACTTCTGATTTCCTGCCATTACGCTGCATTTTATACATCTTCAAACACGGAAAACAAATAAGGACGCTTTCGCGTCCTCTTCTTCTATCTTCTATCGCACACCATGTGCACATCAGACATATGGTCTGTCCTGCACACCGCTTGTATTTAGTGGCGTCCCAGGAGAGATTCGAACTCCCGACCGACGGCTTAGAAGGCCGTTGCTCTATCCAACTGAGCTACTGGGACAGGAGAAATAAAATGGAGCGGGTGAAGGGAATCGAACCCTCGTAGCTAGCTTGGAAGGCTAGTGCTCTACCATTGAGCTACACCCGCATGTCTGAATGGTCGGAGCGGCAGGATTCGAACCTGCGACCCCCTGGTCCCAAGCCAGGTGCTCTACCAAGCTGAGCCACGCCCCGGATAATCACATGGCATATTATACGCGATTAATGCATGCTTTGTCAATAAAAAAATAACCGGTTGCTAAAAGCAACCGGTTATTGAAAGATTTACTTGTTCAACAGGTTTTTGATAGCCTGTTTGTTGACGTCCCGATTCAGCTGCGCGATATAATCGGTCAGCTTGATGTCTTTCGGGCAAGCCTGCACGCAGTTTTGGCTGTTGCCGCAATTGCTGATGCCGCCTTTGTCCATCAGGGCGTTTAGACGATCTTCCTTGTTGTATTCACCGGTAGGATGCAGGTTGAACAAATGAGCCTGACCCATCGGAGCCGGTCCAATGAAATTAGAGCCAGCGTTGACATTGGGGCATGCATGCATGCAGCAGCCACAAGTCATGCAACGAGAAATTTCGTAAGCAGTCGTTGCTGTGTAAGGATTCTGACGGGGAGCCATTTGATTTACCGGCCAGGAACCGTCAACTTCAACCCAAGCGTGAACGCGCTTGAGGCTTTCAAACATGACGCTGCGGTCGATAATCAAGTCGCGAACCACCGGGAAGGTACGAGCCGCTTCCAAACGAATCGGCTGTTCCAAATGGTCAATCAGGGCGGCGCAAGCCTGTTGGGCTTTGCCGTTGATAACCATCATGCAAGCGCCGCAAACTTTCTCCAGGCAGTTGCATTCCCAAACGACAGGAGTGGTTTTCTTGCCGTCTTTGGTCACAGGGTTTTTCTGGATTTCCATCAAGGAGGAAACCACGTTCATCGCCGGGCGGTATGGAAGTTCAAACTCTTCCGTATACGGCGCGCTAGTAGGCGAGTCTTGTCTGGTAATAATAAAATGAACGGTTTTCTTGCTCATGCTTATTTCTTAACCTCCTTAGCAACGTCGTAACGACGAGGACGCGGTTTGATCATGGAATGATCAAAGTCGATGTAGTCGATTTGCGGTCCTTCCGGGGTGTAAGTAACACGCGTGGTTTTCAGGAAGTTTTCATCATCGCGCTCAGGGAATTCAGGCTTGTAGTGAGCGCCGCGGCTTTCGTTACGCATCAACGCAGCTTTCGTAATAGCCTGGGCATAGATGATCATGTCCCGCAGCTGACGGGTGAACATGACTTCCTGATTGCAGTAATGGCCTTTGTCGTTCACGCCGATATCATCCCAACGTTTCAGCAGGTCTTTCAAGAGGCCTTCTGCTTTGGCGATGTTCTCATTGATACGAACGATGGCCACGTTTTCCAGCATGATTTCGCCGAGTTCCTGATGCAGCTTGTAGGCATTTTCAGGACCGTTCATAGCCAGAAGTTTTTCAAAGCGCTGAATTTCCGCATCCTTAGCGGCTTTCAGTTCTTCTGCGCTCAAGGCCGGGCCTTCCTGCTCGCCTTTCGCCCAGCGCATCGCGCTCGGGCCGGAAACCGTACCGGAGTAAGCGGCCGACAGCAAGGAGTTTGCACCCAAACGGTTGGCGCCATGATATTGATAGTCGCATTCGCCGGAAGCGAACAGACCAGGAATGTTGGTTCTGTGTTCGCGATCAACCCAGATGCCGCCCATGGAATAGTGAACAGCCGGGAAGATACGCATGGGAACTTTGCGCGGATCATCGCCAACGAACTCTTCGTAGATCTCGAGGATGCCGCCCAGCTTGCGATCCAGGTAATCGCTGTCGATGTGAGACAGGTCCAAATATACCTGGTTTTCGCCGTTGATGCCCAGCTTCATTTCCGTGCAAACCTTGAAGATGGCGCGCGCAGCGATGTCACGCGGCACCAGGTTGCCGTAAGCCGGATACATTTCTTCGAGGAAATACCAAGGCTTGCCGTCTTTATAAGTCCAGACACGGCCGCCTTCACCACGAGCCGACTCGGACATCAAGCGCAGCTTGTCGTCACCGGGGATGGCCGTAGGATGCAGCTGAATGAACTCGCTGTTACCCAGGTACGCGCCTTGCTGGTACGCGCTGGAAACGGCAGAACCGGTGCAGATAACGGAGTTGGTACTCTTGCCGAACACCAGTCCGGGGCCGCCGGTAGCCAAAATAACAGCGTCAGCCGGGAAAGCTTCGATTTCCATGGTAGTCATGTTCTGAGCCAAAATACCACGGCATTCGCCTTTTTCGTTCAAAATAGCCTTCAGGAAATCCCAGCCTTCGTATTTCTTAACGGTGCCTTTGACTTCCCAATGGCGAACCTGCTCATCGAGAGCGTACAAAAGCTGCTGACCGGTAGTAGCGCCGGAGAAGCAAGTTCTTTTGTTTTTCTGACCGCCGAAGTTACGCAGGTCCAACAGACCTTCCGCAGTACGGGTCCAGGTCACGCCCATGCGATCGAACATCTCAATCAGTTTAGGAGCCAATTCAATCATACCGCGAACAGCTTTCTGGTCAGCCAGGAAGTCGCCGCCGTAGACAGTATCGTCAAAATGCTCGTCAA
>CAZKCR010000032.1:0-15084 GCA_964551055.1 uncultured Anaeromusa sp.
TAACTCCTTATAATTATACTTATAAGGAGTTAGGGAGTCAAGAAAAGGCGGTTTTTGTAGCAACCGCCTTTTCGGAGCAACTGATGCTGGTTTAGAGGAACAAACAGTTCGCTCTTTCCCCGTCTTCAGTGTCGCCTTGTATTTCGTTTTACTTCTTAATGAAATCTGCACCTCGCTGGATAGCTGCTTCATTAATTTTGAAGAGATCCGGCTTATTGGCAAATTTCTTTTCAAACATCTTTTTGAAAGCGCCCAGCATGGATTCGGTTTTCACCGGTTCCGCCGCAGCGATGATGGCTCCTAGCATAACCATGTTGCCTACTTTGGGATTGCCAAGCTCAGCAGCAATTTCATTAACAGGCACTTTGAAGACATTGATGTCTTTGCGAGTAGCGTCTTTGTCAATGAGAGAGCTGTTGATAATCAAAGTGCCGCCTTTTTGCAGCGCTCCTTCAAAACGAGTCAGAGACGGCAGGTTCATGGCCACAACCATGGAAGGTTCGCTGACCATAGGAGCGCCAATGGGATCTTCGGATACGATGACCGAGCAGTACGCGGTGCCGCCGCGCATTTCCGGCCCGTACGAAGGAATCCAGGTTACTTCTTTGCCTTCGAGCATCCCAGCGTACGTTAGCAGCTGCCCCATGAGCATGATGCCCTGGCCGCCGAAGCCGGACATAATAATTTCATGTGTTTGCGACATTATTTCGCCACCTCCTCAGGTGTTTTGAAAACCCCAAGGGGATAGTAAGGCATCATATTGGTTTCCATCCATTTTACAGCGTCGATGGCGCTTAATCCCCAGTTGGTCGGACAAGTAGAAAGAACTTCTACCATGGAGAAGCCTTTGCCTTCTAATTGCGTCTTGAAGGCTTTTTTAATAGCGGCTTTCGCTTTTGCCATATTGGCGGGGTTATTGACAGCTACGCGTTCAATATAAACAGCGCCGTCTAAAGTAGCCAGCATTTCCGATACGCGAATCGGGATGCCCGCCATCTCCGCTTTACGGCCATATGGCGAGGTTTGAGTTACCTGTCCTACCAAGCTAGTAGGTGCCATTTGACCGCCAGTCATGCCATAAATTGCATTGTTAACAAAAATAGTGGTAATTTTTTCGCCGCGAGCGGCTGCGTGAACAATTTCCGCTGCGCCAATGGCGGCAAGATCGCCGTCGCCTTGATAGGTGAATACCGGAGCTTCAGGATGAACACGCTTGATGCCGGTAGCTACAGCCGGAGCGCGGCCATGGGCGGCTTCAAACATATCAATATTGAAATAATCATAAGCCAAAACAGAACAGCCTACAGGCGCGACGCCGATAGCGCTGTCTTGAACGCCTAATTCGTCAATAACCTCGGCTACAAGGCGGTGAATGATGCCATGATGACATCCGGGGCAGTAATGTGTAGGTACGTCTACAAGTGAGGCTGGACGGCCAAAAACTTTTTCTGCCATGAGATCATTTCCCTCCTTTGCCGCTCATAATAGCAACAATTTTTTCGTAAATTTCATTGGGGCTGGGCATTACGCCGCCCATACGCCCGTAGAAATGAACAGGCTTGTCTTTGCCGACGGCCAGCTTGACATCTTCGATCATTTGACCGGCGCTGAGTTCTACCGTCAGGAAAGCGGAAGCCTTTTGCGCTAGTGCTTCGAGCGGAGCTGTCGGGAAAGGCCACAGGGTGATCGGGCGGAGCATGCCGACTTTCAACCCTTCTTTATGCGCTTTTTCCATAGCGGTACGGGCAATACGAGAGCTGATGCCATAGGCTACGATGACAAGCTCAGCGTCATCAGTATAGAGCTCTTCATAGCGTACTTCCGCCGCGGAAATTTTAGCAAACTTTTCTTGGAGATGTAAATTGTGCTGTTCCATCGCGTCTGGTTGGAGGTAGAGGGAGTTGATAATATTCGGCTTTTTGCGGCCTTTCAGACCGGCGGCAGCCCACGGCTTAGCCGGAGGCGCAATCGTGCTGGCTTTAAATTCGGCTGGCTCCATCATTTGTCCCAAAGCGCCGTCGCCTAAGAGCATAACTGGCGTACGATACTGATCGGCCAAATCAAAGGAGAGAATGGTGTAGTCCACCATTTCCTGCACCGAGTTCGGAGCTAGGACAATCAGACGATAGTCGCCATGACCGCCGCCTTTAGTAGCCTGGAAGTAGTCGGACTGAGCCGGTTGGATGCTTCCTAGGCCCGGGCCGCCGCGGGCGATATTGACGATGACACAGGGCAGTTCCGCCCCGGCGATATAGGAAATTCCTTCTTGTTTTAAGCTGATACCGGGGCTTGATGACGAAGTCATAGAACGGGCGCCTGTACCGGCAGCGCCGTACACCATATTGATGGCGGCAATTTCACTTTCCGCCTGTAAAAACACCCCATCGATTTTCGGCATGCGTTTAGCCATATATTCGGTAAGTTCTGTTTGAGGGGTAATGGGATAGCCAAAATAATGACGGCACCCGGCAACAATGGCAGCTTCACCAATCGCTTCGTTGCCTTTCATGAGAATTTTTTCAGCCACAGTACTTCCTCCCCTTTATTTATAGACTTCAATAGCTACATCTGGACAAGTTTTACCGCACAGCGCACAACCGATGCACTGTGATTCGTCCGTACAGAAAGCGGGACGATAGCCTTTGCTGTTGAAATGATCTGCAAATGTCAGAATTTTTTTCGGGCAAGCGACGGTGCATAAGCCGCAACCTTTGCATCGTTCTTCGTTGATGACCGGTTTTGCCATGAAAAATAACCCCTTTCCTCTCTTTGCCTGTAATGTTGTAAACCACTAACTCGGTATATTCACTTTATTCGGAACTAACATAAAAATTCCTGCTTTTGTACATAAAAATACCCGCAAAACTTGCGGGTATTTTGTATACTGGTCACTAACATTTATTTAATCAACAATAACTTCCAGTTGGTCGCCGTTTTTGCACAAAGCCGCATTTCCTTCATCAGTGTCGACATGCATTTCCAGCGCATAGTCTTTGTTAACGCGGATCAGTACGTTTTCAAAAATCAGACCGCGATTACCACCACAGCGGACTTTAACGAGATCTTTATCTTTGACGCCGAATTCGGCGGCTTCAGCAGGGTTCATATGAATATGACGTCCAGCTACAATAACGCCTTCTGTCAATTCTACTTCACCTTTGGGTCCTACCAGTTTGGCGCCAGGAGTGCCGGCCAAATCTCCGGAATCACGTACAGGAATATTTTTCAAGCCAAGTTTCATGGCATCGCTCATGGAAACTTCTACTTGGCTCTTGCTGCGGATTGGTCCCAAAATACGTACATTTTTAAAAGATGATTTTTCGGTGACTACATCAATGGTCTCATTGGAAGCAAACTGTCCAGGCTGTGCTAAATCTTTTTTATTGGTCAGTTCATAGCCGGCTCCATAGAGAATGTCAAGATGCTCCCGGGTTACATGGACATGGCGGGCGGAAATACCTGCAGTTACTGTTTTGTTAGACATAAATAACACACTCCCTGTTTTGTTTTAGCGTCATTTTTATTAAGGAATCGCACCATAACAGTGCTGGTTTCCTTAAATATAAAAATAAACCGAAATTGTCAATAAGACAGCTTCGGTTTATTATATCATGAAATGTTACTCAATGATTTCTGAAAAATAAACAACTGTTACTGTATCGTCCGGCGAAATGCTGCGTTCGTAGACTCCTTCCAAAAAACGGGTCAATTCTTCAACGCTGGCAATGTCCGGATTTTCTCCTTGCAGATCTTCGCGGGTTAATTGGCCAATTGGTTTGACCAAAACGCGATCAATAACGGCTGCATATATTTTCTTACGCTGATGAAACCGTTTACCTACTGTTACCCAACAGATATCGCCTTCTTGATATTTGCTGCGCTTATCACCGAAACGGATGGTACAGGACTTGCGGCGACAGACTAGTTGTACATGATAATTAGATGAATAAAAATTCAATGCTTTCATTGACAATTCCTCCTTTGTCAATTAAGATATCGCTGAAAATTAGCCCTTTTTCAACCATTGCACAGTACGTTCGACTGCTTTTTGTAAACTTGCCTCTTCTTCTACCAAGGCAATACGCACATACCCTTCTCCCTGCGGTCCGAAAGCACTTCCCGGAACAACGGCTACCCCTGCCTCGCGCAGCCAGGATAACGTAAATTCCATGGAGGTTTCTTGTGTCGGAACCGGCGCCCACACAAACATGGTACCTTTGGGCTTGGGGATATGCCAACCGCAGGCCGCAAGACCGTCAATCAAAAGATCACGGCGGCGTTGATATGTAGCGGCTGTATCCAACACCGCTTGCTGCGGTCCGCGCAGGGCGGCGATGGCGGCTTCCTGAACCGGAAGAAAAATACCGTAGTCAAAGTTCGATTTCAAGCGTCCCAAATAGGAAATGACTTCCGCATTGCCAAGAGCGAAGCCTACGCGACACCCCGCCATGTTATAGGTTTTGGAAAGAGAGTGGAACTCAATGCCCACTTCTTTGGCTCCTGGCGTTGCCAGAAAGCTAGGCGGACGGTAGCCGTCAAAAACCAATTCGCTATAAGCAAAATCATGACAGACGATAATTTCATTCTTTTGGGCAAAAGCTACTACGCTGCGAAAAAATTCTTCGTTCGCTACGGCTGCCAAAGGATTATTGGGGTAGTTCAAAATCATTAGCTTGGCTCGCTTGCGAATATCGGCCGGAATGGCTTCCAAATCAGGTAAAAATTCATTTTCTTTGCGTAGAGGCATATGATATAATTCGGCGCCGGCTACCAAAGGTCCTGCGCTGAAAATCGGATATCCAGGATCAGGAACCAGCACTACATCGCCAGGATTAAGCAGACACAGCGCGATGTGAGCAAGACCGTCTTGAGAACCCATCAGCGTATGTACTTCCGTTTCCGGGCAAAGAGTAACCTCAAACTTATCTTGATACCACTGCGCCATGGCTTCCAAGAGTTCGCTTTTGCCGCGTGATAAAGCGTAGCGATATTGGTGTCCCTGTCTTGCGGCGTTGCACAGAGCTTCAACAATATGCGGCGCCGGAGCTAAATCAGGACTGCCAATACTTAAGGTAATAATGTCTCGGCCTTTGACTTCTTCCGCGCGGCGTAAGGCGTCAATTTCCGAAAAAACAGCGGACGAAAGTCCGTTCAACCGCTCAGAGCAAACTGGATGAAACAAGTAAATTCCTCCTCGGTTCCTTAGTTGCGTGCAGTAAGGCGTTGGCTGCGTACAGCAACTTCATGACGCAGTCGTTCAATATCGATTGTTGTGAACTCGCCATTATCCAGCAATACTTTGCCATCAACCAGAACCGAGTGCACATCAAGGGCATTAGCGGCATAAGCCAGAAGGGAAATGCGATCATAACGAGGCTGCCAGTGCAAGCCTGTCATATTCCAAAGTGTCAAATCCGCTTTTTTACCAGGAGCGATTTGACCAATTTGCTGCTCCAAGCCTAGAGCTAGCGCCCCTGCGCTGGTAGCCATCTGCAAAGCTTCACTTGCGGAAACAGCTAAGGGATCGCCTGTATTGGCTTTATGAAGAGTTGCCGCCAAGCGAACTTCTTCCAGCATATCCAAATTATTATTGCTGGCGGCTCCGTCAGTGCCAAGGGCCACGCATAAGCCTGCTTTCAACATAGCCGGCACCGGCGCAATGCCGCTGGCAAGCTTTAGGTTGCTGCCGGGATTATGAGCGACACGAACCTTACGGCGCACCATCAGGTCGATATCTTCCGATGAAAGGTGCACGCAGTGAGCCGCTAACGTGCCGCATTCCAGCAGGCCAAGACGTTCCATTAACGCCATGGGGGTAGCTCCATGGTCTTTTTTGCAATCCTCCACTTCACCTATTGTTTCCGCCAGATGAATGTGGATGTTGGCATTCAAACAATGGGCCATGGACACAACACGTTCCAAATAGGCCGGCGGGCATGTATAGGGTGCATGAGGTCCGAGCATGACGGTAATTCTGCCGTCAGCGGCACCGTGAAATTCCCGGAAGAAGGATGCGCTTTCGGTCAGCGCAGTTTCCGCATTGGGGGCTACACCAGCCATGCCGCGGGCCAGACTGGCTCGAATGCCGCTTTCGGCGACAGCGCGCGCCGCGTCCGGCATAAAAAAGTACATATCGGCAAAGGTGGTAGTTCCGGTGCGCAGCATTTCCGCAATAGATAGCTGCGTGCCCCAGTAGACGTCATCCGCTTCTAAACGAGCCTCTGCCGGCCAAATCTTCTCTTGCAGCCAGTCCATAAGCTGCATATCATCCGCATAGCTGCGAAATAAGCTCATCGCTGCGTGCGTATGTGTATTGACGAAGCCAGGCATGGCTAACAGATCTTTACCATCAATAATGCGGTCCGCCGCCCAGGCTTCGGGTACTGCGCCTACATGAGCAAATTTTCCTTCTGCAATGGCCAAATCTCCGGTAGCTACTGTTCCGTCCGGACTCCAATATTCAATATTGCGAATTAAGATGCGTTCAGTCATTCCTTGTTTCCCCTCTCCGCTTGCGATAATGCGAGACGTAAAATTCATGCATAATAGTTACATCTTCG
Organism: uncultured Anaeromusa sp.; assembly: GCA_964551055.1. Classification (GTDB taxonomy): domain Bacteria; phylum Bacillota; class Negativicutes; order Anaeromusales; family Anaeromusaceae; genus Anaeromusa. The sequence continues at coordinate 6,561 of CAZKCR010000032.1, forward strand.
TCGCTTAAGGCCTTGGCTCCTCCTAAAAGATTGGCATAAAGATAAATTTGTGCCGCTTTTTCTACTAATTCTGCTGCTGTCATGGCTTCCGCCAAAGTGGTTCCGCAGCAAACCGCTCCATGATTGGCCAACAGTACGGCCTGCTTGGAGCCAAGAGTGGCGGCTGCTTGCGCAGCAAGCTCTTTGGTTCCCGGCAGGGCGTACGGTGCCAGCGGAATTTCACCGCCAGCTAATTGCACAATGTCTTCGATTACAGGAGGAATGGGTTTATGGGCTACGGCGCAGGCGCTGGCATGAACGCTATGCGTGTGAACAATGGCCATAATGTCCGGCCGCTGCCGGTAGATAGCTAAATGAAGAGGCATTTCCGAAGAGGCAGTGCGTCCAGATGCCTGGTAAAGCGCCTCGCCGTTTAGATCGACGATAACAATATCCTCGCTGGTCAACGTACCGTAATCTCGACCAGAAGGTGTAATCGCTACTTGATTTTCAGCAACACGCAAGCTGAGGTTACCCCAGGTACCAGCAACAAGGCCTTTTGTTAAAAGTGTCTGTCCAGCTACTACAAGTTGATGGCAAGAAGCTTCAAACATAGAAGCGCCCCCCTCTTTTTAAGCCTGTTTCAAATAGGCTTCCTGTTCTGCCGAAAGAGCGTCAATGCCAAAGCCCATGGCTTTGAGCTTATAGCTGGCAATTTCCTTGTTCAAATCATCGGAAACAGTGTGAACGGAATTATCCATTTCTTGATGGTGATTTAGAATATGCAGAACCGCCATAGCTTGCACGGCAAAGGACAAATCCATGATTTCCGCCGGATGACCATCTCCGGAGGCCAAGTTTACTAAACGACCTTCTGCTAGCAAATAAATACGACGGCCGTCTGTCATCAGGTATTCTTCAATATTGTGGCGAGCGGTTCGCTTTTGTGTGGATAAAGCATCAAGATCGCCTTTATTAATTTCTACATCGAAATGGCCGGCATTGGAAAGAATGGCGCCGGTTTTCATAACCTCAATATGCTCTTTACGGATTACGTCTTTGCAGCCGGTAACGGTCACAAAAATATCTCCTTGTTTGGCGGCTTCTTCCATCGGCATAACCTGGAAACCGTCAAATACGGCTTCAATGGCTTTGATGGGATCAATTTCAGTAACAATAACATTGGCGCCCAAGCCTTTGGCGCGCATGGAAACACCTTTGCCGCACCAGCCGTAACCAGCGACAACAACGGTCTTACCAGTCACTGTAAGGTTGGTGGTACGCATAATGCCGTCCCAAGTCGATTGGCCGGTACCATAACGATTATCAAAGAGGTATTTGCAATACGCATCATTAGCGGCAACCATCGGGAACTTCAATCTCCCCTCTTCCGCCAAGGCGCGCAAGCGGTGTACGCCAGTCGTGGTTTCTTCTGCGCCGCCGAGGATGTTCGCGGCCAGATCGCTGCGCTCGCCGTGCAGTAAAGAAACCAGGTCGCCGCCGTCGTCGACGATGATGTCGGGTTTTGTATCCAAGGCGCGATGCAGGAAGGTTTCGTATTCTGCATCGGTGCAGCCATGCCATGCGAAAACAGAAACGCCTTGCTCACTCAGTGCTGCTGCTACGTCATCTTGCGTAGAAAGAGGGTTGCTGCCGGTAATGGCGACTTCAGCGCCGGCATTTTTAAGAACCAAAGCCAGATAAGCGGTTTTGGCTTCCAAGTGCATGGTGATAACAATTCGTTTCCCTTTGAGCGGCTGGTCTTTGCTTAAATCTTTATCCAAAAGGCTGAGTACAGGCATGAAATTCTTTACCCAATTGATTTTGTCATGGCCGCCGGGGGCCAATTTGCTGTCTCGAATCATGGAAGTGGTCATTGTGTCATTCTCCTTTTTTATCTGTACTTATTATTGCGCAGGCTGCGCCGCTTGTTGGCGCATGGCGGCAATGGCTTGGTCATAGGGCGCTCGTAAAACGCCGTATTCGGTAATAATAGCGGATACATATTCGTGAGGTGTTACATCAAATGCCGGATTGAAGACCGCAATGCCTTGAGGGGCGGTAGCTTTACCCGCAAAATGGGTAACTTCACTTTCCTGACGTTCTTCAATAGGAATGCCGTCTCCGGTAGCCAAGGAAACATCAAACGTAGAAAATGGCGCGGCTACGTAAAAAGGCAACCCGTGCTCTTTCGCCAAAACCGCTACGCTATAGGTGCCGATTTTGTTGGCCACATCGCCGTTGGCGGCAATGCGATCCGCTCCGACAATAACGGCTTTGACACGGCCTAATTTCATAACATACCCAGCCATATTATCTGTAATCAAAGTAACGGGAATATTGTCTCGAGATAGTTCCCAGGCCGTTAGCCGCGCTCCTTGCAGAAGCGGCCTAGTCTCATCCGCGTAGACGCCGCTGATGCCGCCCTGGCGATAGGCTTCGCGGATAACGCCCAAGGCCGTTCCCTGCTCGACTGTAGCCAAAGAACCGGCATTACAATGAGTCAGTACAGAGATAGGCTTAGATGAATTAAATAAAGCAGCCCCAAACTGGGACATACGCTGGTTAATCAGCACATCTTCACAAGCAATGGTATTCGCTTCTTCTTCCAACGCCGCAATAACCGAGGCGACTGGCTGCTGCTTAAGCGCATGAGCCACCTGCAGCATGCGCTTAACGGCCCAAGCTAAATTGATAGCCGTAGGTCTTGTGGCATTAAGTTCCTCTGCAATGCGCTGTAATTGCGCAGAAAAGTCAGCAGCATGCTCAACGCTTTTAGCGCCAAGTACCAGTCCGTAGGCAGCGGCGGCTCCAATGGCCGGAGCGCCTCGTACTTCTAATTTACAGATGGCGTCGGCTACAGCCTGGTAATCCTCACAGCAGCGCTGGCGTTCTTCCAGCGGCAGCGCTGTTTGGTCCAGCAGCCAAAGGCAACCTTCTTTCCATTCCATGGTTTTCATGAAGGACGTTCCCCTTTTACTCAAATTTTGTCATGTCAAAGCCGCCATATTCTTGCAGCGCATGACGGCAGGAGCAGTCTTCTCCTGCTTTAATGCGAGTAAGTGTTTTTTCTAAAAGCAAGCGTAGTTTGGCGCTGTTTTGCTTCATAATCTCGACAACTTCGCTATGAGTAAGGTTTTGAGGTGAAAGGCCTGCGCCGTAATTCGTTATCATAGAGACGGTAGCATAGCATATTTCGGCCTCACGAGCCAACACAGCTTCCGGAATGTTGGTCATGCCGACTACGTCCCCTCCAAAAGAAGCAAAAAGACGGACTTCCGCCGGTGTTTCAAAGCGAGGCCCCTCAGCACAGACATAGCAGCCCTGAGAATGAAGGGTTATGCCGGTTTCGTTGGCGCTTTCGGCCAAAACGGCGCGCAGCGAAGGACAATAAGGCTGGGTAACGTCGACATGGACTACGCCGCGTCGGCCGCCGTCAAAAAAGGTATTGACGCGATTTTTCGTAAAATCAAGAAACTGGTCGACTGCGACAAAATCGCCTGGTTTGTACTCCATGCGCAGCGAACCGACGGCGGTAGTGGCTAAAATTGCAACAACGCCCAGCTTTTTCAAAGCATAGATATTAGCCCGGTAATTAATTAAGTGAGGCGGGATGGAATGTCCGGAGCCGTGGCGCGACAAAAAAACCACTTCTTGTCCCTCCAAACGACCTACTTGATAAGGAACCGAGCCAAAGGGCGTCGACATGGTATCTTCCCAAAGAGAGCTCAACATACGGGGATCATACACTCCTGTGCCGCCGATAACGGCCAGACGATGCGGTGTGCTCATGAATACGCCTCCCTAATTACCGGTTTCCTGTTACCAGGAAGACCAGATCGTTTATTGTTTGCAAGACATGGTCCGGCTTGGATGCCTCAAGATTTTCCCAGGGCACCAGCGTCCAGGAAACTGCAGCGGTTTTTAAGCCGGCAGCGTGACCGCTGGCGATATCCGCCGGGCTGTCTCCAACCATCAGACAGGCCGAAGCCGGTAACCCTAAATGAGCTAAACCTTTTTCCACCGGTTCCGGGTGAGGTTTATGCTGCTGCGTTGACTCCATGCCGACTACATGCTGAATATAACCGTCTAAATGGAACAGTCGCAGACCGCGCCAAGCGGTTTTTTCCGTTTTAGAAGTGACTACTCCCATAGCAATTCCCGCTTTATCAAGGGTATGCAGCACCTGCTCAACGCCATCAAAAGAAGTGGCAAGCCGATCATGATGTTCCAGATTAAAAGCCCGATAAATTTCAATCAACCGATCTGAATCTCCCGGTTCGCCGAGAACATCCATGGCCGTGCGCAGAGGCTCTCCAAAATACCGTGAAATAGCTTCTTCCGGCAACGTTCGTCCGTAGGCAGTTTGAAAGGTATGCTGAAACGACGCAATAATTAAAGGAGACGTATTGATTAACGTTCCATCCAAATCGAATAAAACACCTGCAAATTTCACCCAAAATCCTCCTGCTTGCAAAACACTACTGTTTCGTACTTTGTAAACTACTTCACTTTTTTTATCGTTTATCCTGCCGGACTTTCTTGCGGATTATTCCTTGACCCAGGATTGTACCAGAGGTAAAAGACTGTGATCAGTCATGTCTAGACAAATAGGGGTAACCGAGACGCAGCCTCTGGCAACGGCGGCGATGTCGCTATCCTCGTCATTGCTAACGTTCAGTACTTCGCCTCCCATCCAATAGTAAATGCGTCCCCTGGGATCAAGACGGCGCTCAAAGGTATTCGTATATTGACGCACGCCTAGTTTGGTGACGGCAATGCCTTTTATCTCTTCTTCCGGCAACGCCGGGATATTAAGATTTAACAGCATTCCAGCCTGCAGTTGTTGCGGCAGGATCATCGTTTCCAAAATGCGTCTGGTGATTTTGGCGGCGCTTTTGAAATCGCCATGACTCCAAGAATTAAGCGAGACTGCCAAGGACGGAATACTATGCAAAGAGCCTTCCATGGCAGCGCTGACCGTACCGGAATAGAGCACATCCGTACCTAAGTTAGGACCGTGATTGATACCGGAAATGACTAAATCCGGTGTTTCGCTAAGCAATGCTTCCAGTGCGATTTTTACGCAATCCGTGGGCGTACCTCCGATTCGCCAAGCTTTAATGCCGTCTTCTTTTACAACATGACGATCCACGCGAATAGGATGGGTCACCGTAATGGCCTGGCTGGTGGCGCTGCGCTCGCGGTCCGGGGCGGCGACAATTACATCCGCCCAAGGAGAAAGTTCTTGCCATAAAGCACGGATGCCGGCCGCGTCAATCCCATCGTCGTTTGTCAATAATATGCGCATACAGCGGCGCCTCCTATCGATTTACCCGCGGTTTGGTATAAGCTACAGCAGAATGAAGTGATTCCCAAATTTTCACTTGGGTCAGGAAAATGTCACCTTGACACAGGAGCGGCAATTGTTCCAGCTGTTCATAAACATAGCGAGCCAAGTTTTCCGCCGTAGGATTCATTTGGTTAAAAGCTTCCAATTCATTTAAATAGTGATGGTCCAGTTCGTTAAGAACCTCTTTCGCGGCGTCCTTAAGATCATGAAAATCGACAAGCATACCTAGTTCGTTTAGGGTTTCGCCGCAGACGCTGACCTCAACACGCCAGTTGTGCCCGTGCAGACGGCGACATTTTCCGGGATATTCGCGGATACAATGAGCTGCTTCAAAATCAAGGCTTATCGTTAAGTCGTACATACTATATTCCTTTCTTCCTTAAACGATTGTGTTATTGAAATGGAGAAAAAGAGGTGAGTTAGACTCACCTCTTTTTGAATTATTTCGCGGCTTGTTTGCTGAATACCGGCTCTTTGGCAAATTCATCATTTGCTTTCATCAGCATATCCTGATAGCTAAGTGCTCGGGTATGCTGCGTATGGCTCCAGACGCGTTCATGGCGATGCAAAAAGCCCAGGAACGTAATAGGAATCCAACTGTAGACAAAGACCGGATACATCAGCAGATACAACCAGCACTTCCAGTTGGCTCGAATCTTGGCCAAAATAATGACAGGGAAAATGTATTGGCCAAAAGCGAGAATGGTCCAAACTTCAAGAGGCAAAACCCGCTCTAAAACATTCGTGTAAAAAGGATATACCGCACCGGCATAGCTGGCAATAACAAAGAAGGTAGACATCAGCAAGAAGTGCGGCTGCACCAAGTGCAGCACTCCGTCCAGCAAACGAATGTCGCGGCGGCGAATGCCTTCTTTGATCATTGAAGGAATATAGCGTCCGGCAATATCAAAATGTCCTTGCGCCCAACGTTTACGCTGATTCCAAGCCTGTTTGAAAGTAAGAGGCTTTTCATCGTAAACAATAGCGTCATGAGCCCAGGTCGTACGGATGCCCTTCAAAAGAACTTTCATAGTAAATTCCATGTCTTCCGTCAAGCAGGTAGCGCCCCAGCCGAAGCGGCGCAGCACGCTTGTGGAGATACACATGCCGGTCCCTCCCAAGACGCTGGACAGGCCAATGTTATACTTGGCTAAATGCCAAATGTGGTCAATCAACCAGAATGCAATGGCAAAAGTGCCGGAAATCCAAGTATCGGTGGGGTTTTTCGCATCCATGTAGCCTTGGATAACGGTCTCCCCTTTTTGCAAACGATTATTCATTTCCAGCAGGAAATTAGGATGCACTAGATTATCAGCATCAAAAACAACAATGGCGTCGTATTGACGTTTCATTTTAAAGAGGCGGCCAAACATCCACTCCATGGCAAAGCCTTTGCCCCTCTTTTCCGTGTCAAAGCGCTCATGGACAATAGCACCGTATTCACGGGCTACCTTCGCTGTAGCGTCGGTACAGTTGTCAGCCACAATAAAGATGTCGTAAAGCTCTTTAGGATAGCGCAAAACATGAAGATTTTCTACTAATTGACCAATAACCGATTCTTCATTATGAGCGGAAACTACAATAGCAAAGGTGTGTTTAGGTTGAAAATTCTTCTTTTCTGTTTTCTTCCAGAAACCAAAACAAGCGAGAACAAAATAGTACACGCTGAAAAAAGCAATCATTGCTTGAATGGGGATCATGATAATATCCATTATATAGTTCATGGGAGACGCTCCTTTTCGCACACCAACTTCTAAATTGGTGTCCGTCTATTGCTTTGCTGCTGTTATCCGTTGGCGCCCAAAGAGTCCATAGACAAAATTCAGTACGCCAAAAAATGCATAAGAGAAAAAAATGACAAAAACAATGGCCTCTAGGGAATGCCAGAGAATATACCCGGCCATGACAGCAGTCAATATAACGGGAATGGCGTGAATCTGCTCATTTCCCTTCCCTTTGAAGTCAGGGTAATGAACCGAACTGACCATTAAATAGGCGAAAATAGCAATCAGAACGGGAAACGTCCAGCCGCTGGGTTTGTAACCGAGAGCCACAAAGGTGCCTACCAGACAGCCGCCTGCCGGTATGGGCAGCCCCATGAAAAAGCCTTTGACGGTGCTGGTATTTACGTTGAAACGCGCCAAGCGCAAGGCGCCGCATAAAGCAAAGAAGATTGCAACGGAAAATCCAATCCAGCCAAAATCCTTTAGCGCAAACTGATAAGCTAGCAACGCCGGCGCAACGCCGAAAGAAACCAGATCACAGAGCGAATCAAGTTCTTTGCCAAACTCGCTGCTGACCCCAAGCGCTCTGGCAACTCTGCCATCCAAGCCGTCCGCAATCATAGCGGCGACGATGAAAAAACCAGCCGGTACGAATTCTCCTTGCATGGTAAAACCGAGAGAAATCATGCCCAGAACTAGGTTGAGGGCTGTAACGGCATTGGGAATCCAATACTTCACTCGTGTAACCTCCCTATGATGGTCTTGCCGCCGTAAACACGGTCTCCTTTTTTGACCAACACTTCTACATCCGTAGGCATGATGATTTCCGTACAGGAACCAAACTTAATCATGCCGAAGCATTCGCCGGAATGCAACTGGCTGCCGAGAGTGACCCAGGAGACGATGCGTCGCGCAATAAGACCGGCCACTTGCGTGACCAATACCTGCAAGCGTCCGTTATCCAAACCAATGGCATGGCGTTCATTCTCACAGCCTGCCGAAGCTTTATAAGCTGGTTTGAAACGACCGCATACATACTGCTGATACTTAATTTCCCCGCCAATGGGGCTGCGATTGACATGTACGTCAAATACGGAAAGGAAAATAGTGACTTTTGTGCCTTTGGTATGAAGAAATTCCTCATCAGTTACTTCGCAAACGCTCATAACTTTGCCGTCTGCCGGCGAAAGCACTAAGTTATCCCCTGCTGGGATTATCCGGTTAGGATTGCGAAAGAAAAAAGTCACAAACAAAGTCAATACGCCGGGCAAAATGCTCCATACCGGTTCGGCAAAGAAGGCAACCATAACAGTAAGGAGAAATAAAAAGGCAATATAACGGTACCCCTCTTTAACAATGAGGCCTGTTGTCATTATACTTCGTTTCACCTCCTGCCCTCGTCGGGGCAAAAAGAAAAGGGCTTTCTTTAAGTGGCCCATATTCTCAAATAATTATAATATATACCTTC
>CAZKCR010000033.1:0-15064 GCA_964551055.1 uncultured Anaeromusa sp.
ATGCCTGGCCGTCGGCCAGGCGTTTTTACTAATATTTTGCTAGGGGCAGGAGTATGGGTTTTACGGCTTGAAAAGTAGCGTATGAAAATGGCTTCCGGAAGCGCAAAAATATCTTTATGAAAAAGAGGTGGCGGTCTAATGAAAAAGGTGAAACTTCAGCCGGAGGAACTTAACCGTGCAATCAAAAATTATGCCTTCCAGTTGGGGGCGGATTTGGCGGGCATTGCGGACTTGGCAGGAGTACAAGGCTTAGAAACTGTACCGGAGAGTTTGCTTAAGCCCTTTACACGGGCGGTAGTTATTGCACAGCAATTGTCGCCAGAGGTATTTGCGCAAATGGAGAAAGAACCAACCGCTCTTTATGCGCATCAGTATGCAGCTGTTAACCAGTGTTTGGACCATATGATACTTCGTTTGCAAAGCAGGCTGCTTAACGCAGGGTATCGCGCCATGGCCATTCCAGCTTCGCAAACAGTGGATCGGCAGCGGTGGTTGGGACATGTTTCAACCAAGGCGTTGGCTAGAGTTGCGGGCCTTGGTTGGCAAGGGAAAAGCTTGCTGTTGGTGACGCCGCAGTACGGACCGCGGGTTCGGCTGGCTTGTTTGCTGACCGATGCGCCGCTGCTGGCGGATGCGGCGCTGCCCAATCGTTGCGGTTCTTGTACCGGTTGCCAGCAGGCTTGTCCCGCGTCGGCCATTCGCGGCGCGGCTTGGGAAGAGCATCCGGCTACGCGTGAAGAGGCGGTAGATATGAAAAAATGCGTAGCCCATTTGCGTTCGATTGCCCAACAGCAAGGACGGGAAGCTTATATTTGCGGCATTTGCATTAAGGCGTGTCCGTGGGGAAAGCAGAAGAAGTAAGCCGTTAAAGCTGTAGTTCTGCTTTCTTTCTTTGAAGCTCTTGGCGGTTTTTTTCGCAGCGGATCAAGTATTTTAAAAATGGCGGTACTACCGTCAGGATAAAGAGCAGCCGGAACAATTGGAAAGCGACAACTACGGCCATATCGGCATGGACCATCATCGCCGTAAGGCCCATTTCCGCCATGCCGCCAGGAGCGGTGCTTAGAAAAGCCGTAAGTAGCGGGATGTCGAAGAAGTAGGCTAACAGTAAACTTAGGCCGGAGGAAACCGTCAACAAAGAGACTACGCTCAACAGCGCGAGAGGGAGAGCTTTGCGGAAGCTTTGCAGGTTTTTTAGTTGTATACGCGCCCCCGTATAGGTTCCGACGCAGAGCTGGGCGGCGTTGAGCCAATCCCGGCTCGGTTGGGGTGCAGGCAAGCCGGCTAAGACCCAAGCGGATGTTGCTAGCACAGCTCCTAATAAGAAGGGTGTGGGAAATTTCAAGAAGCGACCGATAAAGCCGCTGGCTATGACAAGGAAACCAAGCAAGACTGCCTGTGTGTCGGAGATGGTTTCTGTGGTAAGGGCAGGAACTGTCGGAGTAAGAACTGAGCTGTCGCTAAGACCGTGTATGGCCAAGAAAGGAACAAAAAAAACGACCGATAATTGGCGCATGGCTTGCATAAGGGTGACGACGGAAATATCAGCGCCGGGAATTTCTCGGCTCAAGACCGGCATTTGCGATAGGCCGCCGGGGATGCTGCCAAGGAGGCTGCTTGGCAGATTTATCGATGTCTTTTTATGGAAGCGATAGCCTTGCCAAGTGCTGAAAGCGGTGATGGTTATTGTGGCCAGGGTAATAAGGGGCAATTGTTCTAGAATTTGGCGGGCTGTTTCGCTGGTAAAGGTGCAGCCAATGGCATAGCCGATGAGCAGCAGACCTGCGTAGCAAGCATACGGGGGCCAGCATATAGGACGCTTTGTTGCGGAATTCCATAACAAGACGGCGGTCAAAGCGCCAAGCATCCAGGGGAGTGGCATGTGGAGCAAAGAAAATAAAAAGCCGCCCAGAGAGGCGACAGACAGGGTTTCGGCGATACGAAGCAATTTCATGCGACAACCTTCTTTCTGGTCTTTGCTACCAGGATAGAAGATTGGCGCCAATAAATAAAATAGATAAATTTGTCGGGGCGAATAAAAAAATTCTATGGAGCGATGCTGGGATGAATGACAAAGATTGGTTTATTATCAAAACCATTGCTGACAAGAAAAATATCACGGTTGCCGCTGATTATCTGTATATGACGCAGCCGGCGTTGACATACCGTTTAAAGTGTATTGAAGAGGAAGCAGGGGCTAAATTATTTTTGCGGACTCCTAAAGGCGTAGTGCTTACGCCGCAGGGAGAAGTTATGGTGGATTACGCCCAGCGAATGTTGGCGGAACTGAAACGGACTCAGCTTTGCTTGGGCGGGATGAAAGACGTAGTGCAGGGCAAGCTGGAGCTGGGAGTAGCTTCCAGCTTTGCAAACCATAAGCTGTCTCCGCTTCTCAAGGAATTTACCGCGCTATATCCGCAGGTTGAACTGTCGATTACTTCTGGGACAAGCAGCGTCATCAACCAATTGCTGCAGCGGGAGGAAATCAGCGTGGCGGTAATGCGCGGCGAATATGCATGGCCGGAAGGCAAGCATTTGTGGAGCGAGGAGCCGATTTGCTTAACGGCTGATAAAGCAATGGTGCTGGAAGAGCTGCCGTCGCTTCCTTATATTCACTATGAGACGGATCGTTCGTATCAGAAAGCGGTTGCAGCTTGGTGGAATGAGCGTTTTGCGGCGCCGCCCAAGGTGGCGATGAACATAAACAGTACCGAAGCTTGCAGGCAGCTGATTTCGTTGGGATTAGGCTGGTCCATCTTGCCAGATACTGGTGCGGAGAAAAAAGATGCTTGTGCGTTGCAGACAACGGCGTTGTTTTATAAAGACGGCTCCCCGCTAGTGAGGCGAACCTGGATTTTATACCGTCTGGCTTCTCTGCAAATTCCCGTAGTTAAGGCTTTTATCGAGCACTTAAAAAGTCATTGCAATACTAATGCGTCCAGTCGATAAGCTTGATATCCTGTCCAAGTGTTTTCGCAATCGCCTCTTTCATCATTGCAAAATTGGGACATGGAAAACCGAATTTATAATTTTTTGGTAGTATTCTAGGGAAGATTACGTTATTTTGTTTGTTGGCTGCTCGCGCGCTTCCGCCAAATAATAAAGGCGATCACAAGCAGCAGAAGGACGCCGAGGCTGACTTGATGTCCGTAGGTAGTAAGAAGATACCAATTTTCGCCGAGGGCGACACCTAAATAAATTAGAGCGATGGTCCACGGCAGAGAACCCAAAACCGTATAGGCAGCGAACTTGCCGAATTTGACCTTGGCAAAACCGGCAGGCAAGGAAATAAATGTGCGTACTACCGGCAGAAGTCTGGCGAAGAACACCGCTGCCAGGCCATAGCGGTCAAACCAGCGTTGGGCCAGCGCTATTTTGGCGGGAGTGGCAAAAAAATATTTACCATATTTCAGGACGAAGGGGCGACCGCCGTAATAGCCAAGCGCGTAGGAGATGATCGAACCCAGAAGTCCCCCGGCGACACCGTACACAACGGCAGGCTCGAAATTCAAGCGGCCAAGATATACTAAATATCCCGCAAAGCCAAAAATCAGTTCGCTGGGAATCGGTATATTAGCGCTCTCCAAAGCCATTCCCATAAAAATAGCCCAATATCCCCAACTGTCGATCGAGTGTGTTACAAATAAAAATAGTGCATCCATCATCCATAGGTTCCCCCGTAGATTGAATAGGAAATACGTCAAATGGCATTTCTGCAGCAGAGTGCGAAAATCCTTTAGGAAGATAGGCATTCGTTGAAAATGAGTAAAAATATAAACAATTTTAAAAATAAAAAAATTGCCGAACAAACATAGGCTATGGTAAGATTATAAAAGACTACTGCATCGATTGTTTTATAATAAAAAAGATAAAAGCAAACTCGCTGAAAAGTGAGGACGCAAAGCTACGGGTCTAATGGTAGAGCCTATGATCGCCGGGCTGCCGCTTTATAGAGGAGCGTTATGCAACACCTGCTTCTTTTTTAGCAGGTGCTTTTTTGTATAAATACGATGCAAAAAATGAATTAGGGGCTACTAGTAAAGGATATTGAGTGGGTCGGAAATGGAGTGAAGGAAGATTATGACAAAATTGAAGTATCGTTTGATTGCCGCGATGGTGGCCACAAGTTTTGCTTGTATTGTAGTTCTTTCCTGTTTTTCGATTATCAGCACGTTTCGTAAGAATGAACAAGACACAAAAGAATATCGAACTGCATTGTATGAGCAGTTTGACCGAAGCATTAAATTGGAGGTAGAAACAGTACATAGTTTAGTGCAACGTATTTATAATCAGCAGCAAAAAGGATTAATTTCCGAGGCGGACGCAAAAAAACAGGCGGCTGACTTGGTGCGGGATTTGCGTTTTGACAATGGTAATTATTTCTGGATTGATACGACGGAAGGTATCAATGTGGTTCTTTTAGGGCGGGATGTGGAAGGTAAAAGTCGAATTAACATTACGGACCCGTCAGGAAAGCATATGGTGAGAGACATCATTGCTATTGGTATGCAGGAAGGCGGCGGCTACACGGATTTCTCCTTTCCAAAGCCAAACGAGACAGAGTCCTTGCCTAAACGCAGCTATTCGTTGCTATTTAAGCCCTACAACTGGGTAATTGGTACAGGCAACTGGGTGGATCATATTGAAAAAGATGTCCAGGTTAAAGTGGAAGAAAAGCAGCGCCAACTTAGCTATGACATCACGATGACTCTTGTAATTGCCTTGGTCGGATTGGGCTTGGTCAGCGCTTTTGCTATGTATATCAGCCGCAAAATTTCCGAGCCGGTAGTTAAAGTAGCGGAGGGCGTAAAACAAATTGCCGCCGGGGATTTGGGCATTGCGGACCTCGAGGTGGAATCGAAGGACGAAATTGGCCAGTTGGCGCATTCTGTTAATGACATGAAGCAGCATCTGAAAGAACTTATTCGCGGCATTGCCAATTCTTCCAGCCAGGTAGCTGCAGCTAGTGAACAGCTGACAGCCGGCGCGGAGCAGTCGGCGCACGTAGTAACTCAAGTGGCGGAGTCCATTAATGAAGTGGCCCAAGGTGCGGAAAAACAGATGCGGGCGGTCAGTGAAACGTCCAGTGCAGTAGAGCATATTTCCTCCGGTATGCAGCAGGCGGCGGCAGGGTCCGCGCAGGCGGCGGATCATTCAACGCAGGCGGCGCGAAAAGCCAAAGAGGGTGATCTGGCCGTAGGCCGGGCGGTAACGCAAATGGCGTCTATTGAGAAGACGGTGAATAATTCAGCTCAGGTGGTTGCGAAACTGGGTGAGCGCTCTAAAGAGATCGGACAGATTGTTAGCGTGATTTCGGGGATTGCCGGACAGACCAATCTCTTAGCTTTGAATGCGGCTATCGAGGCGGCCAGAGCTGGTGAGCAAGGACGTGGTTTTGCCGTAGTCGCCGACGAGGTTCGTAAACTGGCAGAGCAGTCCCAAGAAGCGGCGCAGCGCATTGCCGAGCTGATCGGAGAAATCCAAGGGGATACCGATCAAGCGGTGGTTGCTATGAGTGAGGGGACGCGTGAAGTGAAGGTGGGCAGTGAAGTAGTGGCGGCTGCAGGCCAGGCGTTTGCGGAGATTACCGGGCTAGTAGCGCAGGTTTCCGAGCAGGTGCAAGATATTTCCCAAGTAATGCAGCGTATGTCTCAAGGCAGCGAGCAAATCGTTACTTCGGTCCATACGGTTTCCAATTTGAGCGAAGCCGCCATGGGTGAGGCGCAGACAGTTTCGGCGGCAACCGAAGAGCAGTCGGCGTCAATGGAGGAAATCGCTTCTTCCAGCCGGGCGCTGGCGAATTTGGCGCAGGACTTACAGGAAGCAGTGAGCCGCTTCCGTCTGTAAACGTAAACGCAGAGTATGTTAGATATTTGCTGAATATATGCGCTTTTCTTGACCTTGACAAAACAATATGATACGGTAGCTATGTCAACTATATAGTGCTGGGCAAACTTGTTGAAAGACAAGGACGCAAAACCATGGGTCTAAGGATGGCTTCATCTATGATTGCCAGGTTGCTGCTATGTATTAATTAGCTGTCAAGGTGAAATAGACAGTTTTTGGGAAGCCATCAAAGCGGCAATGCTTTGGTGGCTTTTTGTCTTTTGTGTGGTGGAAGAAACGCCCAGTAAGAAAGAAGGCGTGCTCATGAAAATCGGCAGTATTCGTACTCGGTTGTTGCTCGTATTGCTACCTCTCGTTTTTATTATGCTTTGTGTTCTATCCGGAATCAGCTACTATTTTTCTCGACAGGCATTGGAAACAAGTGTTGCTGATACTGCCAAAGCAGTGGGGATGGACTACGGAAACCGTGTTCGCGCCGATGTGGAGCTGATGGTATCGCAGCTTAACGATCTGGCGAGTATTGATTTTGTGCGAGACGGTTCAGATCAAGAACGTATTATGGCGGCGTTATTGGATGCTAAAAAGCGTCATGGCGTATTTGATGTTATGGCTTATATTACGCCTGCTGGAAATGGTGTTACGACCATGGGAACGAAAGCTGCTTATGCCGAACGGCCTTACTTTAAACAAGTGATGGCGACCAAACGAGTTGTAATTACAGAGCCTACTATCGCTAAAACAACAGGGAAGTTGGTCGTGATTTTAGCGGTTCCGGTAGTAAACAACGGGCAAGTGACAGGCATAGTTATCGCCAACGTTCCCTTGGATCGGTTGACGGAAATGATGAAAGAATTGAAATACCTTGATTCTGGGTATGGGCAACTGACTCATTCTTCGGGCATGCTTATTGCGCATCCTAAATATCCAGATTTAGCTGGGAAATTAAATTTGCAGGAAAAGAAAGTGGCTCCGGAATTGAAGCTGCCTGTTAATGAACTAGATGATAGATTGGTTTCTTTGTTTAAAAAAGCGGCAGAATCCGAAGAACAGTCGCAAGGCTATTATCGTTTCACAGATGATGTGGAACGGATTGCGGTGTGTACGCCTATTCTCTTGCCGGGAGGACAGCGCTGGGTGGTTACGGTAGCGGCGCCGGTCAGCGAAGCGACTAAGGCGGTAGGGTCGCTTGCTGGAACGATGTTGGCGGTGTCTATCTTATGCTTAATTTTAGCGGTCGGATCAGTCTGGTATATTTCACATCTGTTTGCGAAGCCGATTGCGGCAATTCGCGATGAGTGCCTGCTTTTGGCGCAAGGGGATCTACGAGAACGGGAAGCGAAAGTTAACTCTGAAGATGAAATTGGACAGTTGGCCAAGGGCTTTCGACAGATGCGGAAGCAACTGCACGACTTGGTGACTAAGGTGCATATGCAGTCGGAACAATTGGCGGCGTCTAGTGAAGAACTGACGGCTGCTTCCGGGCAGGCTGCGCAAGCTGCTAATCAGGTGGCTGAGTCTATTACCGATGTGGCCACAGGGAATACGGCGCAAATGAAGGCCGCCAAAGAAACTACCGAAGTAGTGGAAACTCTTTCCGGTAGCATAGAAGCGGTTTCTGGTAATGCCAATGAGGTTGCGGAACAGTCTGTACAAGCAGCTGCAAAGGCAAGGAATGGAGAACAACAAGTTGTTAATGCTGTAAACCAAATGAACCAGATTGAAACAACAGTGAGTCGTTCTGCCAATGTGGTAACCAAATTAGGAGAACGCTCTAAAGAAATTGGCCAAATTGTCGATACCATTTCCGGCATTGCCGGACAGACTAATTTGCTGGCCCTGAACGCAGCGATTGAAGCGGCGCGAGCCGGAGAACAGGGACGCGGCTTTGCCGTAGTGGCGGACGAAGTGCGCAAACTGGCGGAACAATCTCAAGAAGCAGCCAAACAAATTGCTTCGTTGCTTGGCGAAATTCAAGGCGATACAGAACAAGCTGTATTGGCTATGAATGACGGAACGAGAGAAGTGCAAAAAGGCGCGAGCGTGGTGAACGAGGCAGGCGTGGCCTTTAAAGAAATTATGAACATGGTTTCCCATGTATCGGAGCAAATGAAAGGTATATCGCAGAGCATTCAACAGATGGCGGCAGGAAGTCGAAAAATCGTTAACTCTTTTGAAACCATTGACAAACTGAGCCAGCAGACTGCCGGAGAAACACAGACCGTGTCGGCTGCGACGGAAGAGCAATTGGCTTCGATGGAAGAGATTGCAAGCTCCAGTCAAGCGCTTAGTCAGTTGGCGCAGGATTTACAAAACGCAGTAGCTCAATTCCGTGTGTGAATAATAGAGAGAAAAGCAACGAAAGCGTCGCAACTCCTGGTTAAGGAGTGCGGCGCTTTTCAATGCGTGATGGTGCTATTGCAGCAGAGCATCGGCTTCTTTTTTCGCTTTGGACAAGAAAGACGTTCGAGCCAGAGCGACAGCTTCTCTTTCTTCTTCCAACTGCATATGGCGAACCTTAGCTTTCTGGAAGGCTGCCGTGTATTCCGCCAAAGACGCATAGTTGGCAGCGGAGGAATTAAGCTGTTTTCCTAAGACTGCCAATGAATGCACCTGTTGAACGGTCATTAAGCAATCTTTCAGATACTGAGCATGGGCGGTGTTGTATTCGCGCAAGCTACGAAGAGCGTTAGCCAGAGAATTTTTTATCTTGGCAGAGTCGGAGGTTGGCGGTGGTGTATCTGACAATTGCGCTTCCAACTCGCTTATCGTACTTTGAATGCGTTCGCATTCGGCAATTTGTCCCGGCAGAAGCTGTTCATCACCATCGCCTAAGTCATAGATGGCTTCTAGTTTTTGTTGCAGAGCGTCCATGGCTCGATAAGTGGGTAGAATTGCGTTAGTATACTGTTTGGTTTGATACTGCGAATAGCCCCAATAGAGGCCCAATAATAAAAGTAGTAGTAAAATGAATGCATTGGGTTTGCGCCGCATGGCTTAGGGCTCCATAGTTTGCTGGTTTAGCCAGTTGATGGCGGCTTGATTAAAGTTTCCTTTGGTGTTGCGGGTAACGCGGTCAATCAACAAATAATCGCTGTCATGGATGTGTCTGGCCAGTGTCAGATGAACGGCTGAGGCTGATTTGTCGGTATTCAGCAGCCAAACGGAGTTCATTAGGCGGTGCGTGTCGCCGAGATTTTCAATGGCACTAAAAAAATCAGGATATTCTTGGTGTGGTTGGTTAAAATCATAGGTGATTAAAAAAAGCATGTTGCAGGCCTCCTTTTTTGAGTAGAATTACAGCGTATAATTCAATTTTTTTATATTTCAATATCCGTGCAAAAAATCCTCTCTAAAATTCTGAAAAAATCAGGCGTGCGCATAGAAAAATAAGTAATGACAGTTGCGCTGAAAGAAGTGCTTGGAGACTTGCAAATTGTATCCTATGATTGCTGTGTTAAAAAAACACAACAGAGTGCCAAGGAATTTGCCGGGCGGTGTGGAAGACTCTAGAGAATTATTATTTTGGAGGTTGAACGATGGATACCATGCAACTGGGACAAACTGGACTACAGGTGAGTAAAAGCGGTTTTGGCGCGCTGCCGATCCAGCGCATTTCTTTTGATGAGGCCAAAGGCATTTTACGCAGGGCGTATGAGGCGGGCATTACTTTTTTTGATACGGCGCGCATGTATACGGACAGCGAAGAAAAAATCGGCTATGCTCTTTCTGATGTGCGCAGTCAGATTGTGATTGCGACGAAGAGCCATGCGAAGGACAAAAAGACGCTTTTGGAGCATTTGGAAACTAGCCTGCGTAATTTAAAGACCGATTACATTGATCTTTATCAGTTGCACAATCCCAAAGAACTGCCGCAAGAATCCGACGAGGAAGGCCTCTATGCGGCCTTAGTCGAGGCTAAGAAAAAAGGATTGATTCGGCATATCGGCATTACCAATCATAGCAATAAGCTGGCTATGGAGGCAGCTGTTTCCGGGATGTACGAGACCATTCAGTTTCCCCTAAATACGCTGTCGTCTGAAGAGGATTTGCAGCTTATTGCCGCTTGTAAGGAGAGAAATATTGGCGTTATCGCGATGAAAGGCCTTTCGGGCGGGCTCATTACCAACGCGGCGACCACTTTTTCGTTTTTGCGGCAATATGATAATGTAGTGCCAATTTGGGGCATTCAGCGCATGAGTGAGTTGGAGCAGTTTATCGCGATGGAAAAAAATCCGCCTGTTTTGGATGATGCTATGTGGGAGGCCATTCGCAAGGACCGCAGCGAGCTGGCGGGTGATTTTTGCCGAGGCTGCGGCTATTGCATGCCCTGTCCTGTCGGCATAGAGATACCAACCCAGGCTCGAATTTCGCTGCTTCTTGGACGCGCTCCTTACCAGCCTTTCTTAGAAGACAGCTTCAAAGAAAAAATGGATCGAATTAATCAGTGTATTGAGTGCGGCCAGTGTAAAAGCCATTGTCCTTATCAGCTGGATACGCCGAATTTGCTGAAGCGGGAACTAAAACGCTATCAAGAATTTTATGCGGCTCATGTAAAGTAAAATATTGTTTTAGAAAGGGCTTATTGTGCGGAATTCACACAATAAGCTTTTCTATTATGATAGTAAGTGCTATAATGCAGATTGTGATTTTTAATCACGTGTTAGAGATAGTAAATGTAGTTATGCAGCAACAAGAGCAAGAATAGGAGTGAGAACGTGGTTGGGAAAAAGGTGCGCATTCTTCGCGGCAGTCATTGCGGACAAATCGGCGAAGTTGTGGAACGAATCTTTTTCGGAAAGATTAAAGAACCGGTTTATAGCGTCTACATAGGCGGCGTGGATGTTGTTTCCTGCTGTTGTGATGAATTTGAAATTCTATAATGTTTAAAAGCGAGCAACTGTTTCTTAGCAGGGACGGTTGCTTATTTTTTTCTTATGAAAGCAGGCATTGCATTGACAGATAGTGTAGTGCGTACTATTCTAAGCAAGTAAAGAAATGGAAGTTATATTGGAAATATAAGAAGTTTAGTCGTAGGAAAGGACGAAGCATGAATTATAGCGAAGAACCAAGGCTTACTAGAAGAAAACCCAAGAGACGTATACGAAAATTGCGAGTTGCCATGCTCTTGGCGGCTATTTTTTTACTCGTCGGAGTTGTATATGCGGTTTGGAATGGCGGAACGTCGCTATTGGATGTAGTGGCGAAGAATCGCATTAATGTGTTGGTGCTGGGCGTAGATGAGCGTGCCGATGACGTAGGGCGTTCTGATACTAGCTTTGTGGTGACCTTGGATACGGAGGCCAAAAAAATAACGGTATTGTCTGTACCCCGTGACTCACGGGTGAAGATTGCCGGACATGGCTGGGACAAAATCAATCATGCCTTTGCTTTTGGCGGACTTTCGCTTTCGAAGAGTACCGTTGAAAATTTGCTGGGCGTTCCGATCGATTATACGGTTACCGTTGATTTTAAAGGTTTCATTAGGATGATAGACGCCTTGGGCGGAATTACGATTGATGTGGAAAAGCGGATGCGGTACTCGGATCCGTATGATGACGATGGCGGGTTAGTGATTGATCTGCATCCGGGTGTACAGAAATTGAGTGGCAAAGAAGCTATTAAGTATGTGCGTTACCGAGATGAAGAAGGGGATATTGGACGTGTAGCCAGACAGCAGAAATTCTTAAAAGCCGTTTTGAAGGAATTGGCATCGCCGCAGACGGTGGTGCGACTGCCGGAGTTGGCAAAAGAATTTGCCGCAGCCGTGAAGACGGATATGCCTTTGTCGAAAATGCTGAAGCTTTTGCCGATGGTGCAAGAAGCGGCCTCAAGCGGTTTGGCTACGGCCACCGTTCCTGGAACGCCTCTTTGGATTAAGGAAGTAAGTTATTGGCAGCCGAATATCACGGAGTTGCGGCTGAAAGTGGCCCAAATTCAAGGACTTACGAACGATGAAGGCTATGCTAGGAAATCCGAACAGCTAGCGAGGGAATATAAGCAGGCAATTCCTGCAGATGCGAAGACGGAATATACGCCGACAGCTGAGACGAAGGCTCCGGTTACAGAAAAAGCGCCAGCCGCCAGCACCAAAACACCAGCGGCTGACGCTACTACGAAAAAGACGAAAGAGTCAGCGACAGAAACGAAGCCGGCTGCCGATAAAAGTAAGCCTGCAGGAGGGGCTGTAACGACCAATACCAAAGCAGCTCCAACGACAACAGAAAAGGTGCAATGAACATAAAAAAGACTTGAAACAACACGGTTTTTGTTGTTTCAAGTCTTTTTGTTAGTAACAAGGAATTTTTGAGAGAAAAGCGAAAAATATGCTCAAATGAAAAAATCAAAGAATTGCTAAGTAAGGTTGAGGTGTTATTGATCTTAATTGGTTTCCGAGGAGGTAGAAAGGAGCTGGCCGCGTGAAAAACTTGACAATTTCCTATAGAAATAAACTGTTGTTAAGTGTATTGCCGTTGCTGCTAATTGGATTTTTGAGTTTAACCGCGGGAGTTTATTGGTATAGTACGGAAACGATTCAAGAAGAACTGATGAGCAGCTTTTTGACATCGACAAGTAAGACTGCGGAAGGTCTTGATTTGTGGTGTCGTACGGTGGTCATAGAGTCTGAAAGCATTGCTGCTACAGTTGCCGCCAAGAAAATTAACAGTACTTTTGAAGAGATTGATGCGCAAAACATTACTCGGAAACAATTTCTGCAGCAAGCGTATCCAGATTTGTTTCAAGATATTTATGCGGCTAATCGTGAGGGGATATATCATTCCGCGCTATTGAACGAAAAAAAAGATGGCAATGAGTATATTGTCGGTGATATTAGTGATCGTCCGTACTTTAAGTCCATTATGAATGGCGGCGGCGCACAGCTCACGCCGCTGCTCGTTTCCAGATCTACGGGCCTGCCTTCTGTTTTTGCGGTAGCGCCGATCTTAGATGAGGAAAACAAGCCCCAAGGCCTGATTGGAGCAGGAATTTCTCTGGAATATGTCAATAAGATAGCGCAAAATTTGCGTTTGGGAAAGACGGGTTATGGCATGGTAGTCGCCAAAGATGGAACGTTTATTTACCACCCTCGCAGTGAATTTGTCATGAAAAAACAAATTTATGAATTTCAAGACGAAACCATTCAAGAGCTGGGGCGGCGTATGCAAAATGGCGGTGCCGGTATTCTTCGCTATCAGTATGAAGGACAAAAAAAGATTGCTTTTTATCAGCCGGTTCCCTTTGCCGGCTGGTCGGTAGCAACGACAATCTTGGAAGATGAGCTGTTAGAGCCTATATACAGTCTGCTGAAATTCTTGGCAGTCATCACACTTGCTACGTTACTTTTGGTGGGTGGAAGCCTGTGGTTGGCGGCGCGTCAATTGACCAAGCCGCTGCATGAATTAGATCTGTATGCGCGAAAAGTGGGCGAGGGGCGTTTGGATTTACCGCAATTGCCCGTGGTTTCACAGGACGAAGTGGGACGTCTGACAGAGGCTTTTAACAAGATGACTGATACGGTACGGCAAATGGTGGCGGAACTGGCGGCAAAGAATGAAGAGTTGAAAGAAGCAAACGAACTGCTGGAACGTAGAGTGGAGGAGAAAACCCAAGAATTGACGGCGGCTAATCAGGAATTATTGGCAATGAATGAGGAAATGGGAACCGTCAATGCTAAGTTGGAAGAGGAAGTGGAAATGCGTCGGCAGGCGGGAGAACGTTTGTTGTTGCGCGAGCGCCAATATCGAGTTGCGACGAATCTGGTGACAAGGCCTGTAGAAGAAAGTAGTCAATGCTTGGTAGCGATATTGCAAAATGCGCTGGATTTGGTTAACGCTCCGGACGGTTATATTGGATTGTATGACATAGAAGCAAACTTGTTTTCTATCTGTCATGCCGTCGGGCTGCATACGTTGCGGCAAGTAAAGAGTTTTCCGTTAGATGTTGGGCTGCAGGGAACGGTCTATGCAAAAGGTGAAGCGACATATTTAGAGGATTATCGGAAGTATGCCCGACGGATTGATGAACCCTGCTTGCAAAATGTCACTAGCGTGATTATGCTGCCCTTGAAACGCGGCGGCGTTACTTGCGGCGTATTTGCTGCTAGTTGGGAATGGGACGTTCATCCGGTAGGTCAAGAAGATATTGAAGTGATGCGCCAGTTTGCCGATTTAGCCTCGGTGCTTTTAGAACGAGCGCAAAATCACGATCATATTCATCATATGGCCTTTCATGATATGCTGACCAATCTGCCGAATCGGGTTAATATGGAAAAAATGTTGGAGCAGGAATTAAAGCGGGCACAAAAAGAAGAGTTGGGGGGAGCTCTGTTTTTTGTGGATTTAGATGACTTAAAAGCGGTGAATGATAATTTTGGTCATTCCAGCGGCGATAGCGTCATTCGTGCTGCCGGCAGGCATATGGTTGAGGCCGTAGGTTCTGCAGGGGTTGTTTCTCGTCAAGGCGGGGATGAATTTATTGCGTTGTTGCCGCGCATTGTGAGTCGGGTGGAAGTGGAGAAAAAGGCAACGCAGGTTATTACAGAGTTGGCGCGGGAATATGAGGTGGCAGGCAAGAAACTTCACTTAACGGCTAGTCTCGGGGTTGTTTTTTATCCTGAGGATGGTCTAACCGTAGAGGACGTGCTGAAAAAAGCAGACAGTGCTATGTATGCAGCCAAAAAAGCCGGACGCAATTGCTGGCGGTTTTTTGAGCATTCTCTATCGCAAGAGGCATATGAGCGTTTATCCCTGACGAATAGTCTGCGCAGAGCTTTAGAGAAGCAGGAATTGTTTTTGCAATATCAGCCGCAGCTTGACTTGAGGTCGGGCAAGGTGAGCGGTTTTGAAGCATTGCTGCGTTGGAGAAGTGACGAACACGGGCTGGTTTCTCCGGCTAAATTTATCCCGATAGCTGAAGAAAGCGGTTTGATTTTGCCTATCGGTGCCTGGGTTTTGCAGGAAGCTTGCCGGTTTGCTCGCGAACTCGCCGAAATCGGTTTAGGTCATGTGCATATTGCTGTTAATATTTCGCCTAAGCAGCTCGTGCTTCCCAATTTTGTGGAACAAGTAAGAGCAACATTAGAAAGAGAAGTGGTTAATGCGGAACAAATTGTTCTGGAAGTAACCGAAGGAATTATGATTGAGTCGATGAAAGAAAGCATTCATAAACTGTGGGAACTGAGGAAAATGGGCCTGCTGTTAGCGTTGGATGATTTTGGAAC
>CAZKCR010000034.1:0-14775 GCA_964551055.1 uncultured Anaeromusa sp.
GCTGCAACGATACAATACGCAGCTTTAACTGCAGTGAAACCACTTCCGGGTCCAGTTCACGATGTACGTCTTCCCCATACGCCTTCATTTCCTGATCCAGTTCTTTCCGCAGGCTTTTGGCCCGTTCTTGAAGCTGTTGCTGCAAAGCCGCCTCTTGTAATGACTGTGTTGCCTGTGCTACAGCCGGCAGGGCCGGCATAGCAAGAGTCTGCACGTCGTGCGCCGCTTGCAACACCAAAGACTGCTTCAGCCACTCCAGCTTCTGCTTTCCAGCCAGCCACGCCGTCTTTTTGCTTTGCCATTCCAGATACTGTGGATGCGCCTTCATTACTTTTTCTTCGTCCAATACCGCCCAAACCGTCGCCTTTGCTTGTTCGGAAGCCGGTTGGTTTCCGCAGGCGCTCACTGCCACCGCAAGCAGGATTAGAAATACCAATAGAATTCCTCGTTGCTGTCGGCTTTGTTTGGACATCATTCAGTTCCTCCAGTTGGACTTTTCATAGTAAGGAAGGACCGAGTCGAACAAAGGATCGGCTCGGCCTGTAAGTATTATTTGAATTTTTTGATAACCTCGTCGGTAATATCTTGTCCACCGTAAACGACATTGCCTTTGTCAATGACAATGGCCAGCCCTTTAGCATCGGCCACAGCCTTAACCGCTGCGGTCACTTTGTCGTTGACGCTTCCCAAAAGGGAGGCTTTTTTCAATTGCAGCCGTTCTTGGATCTGCATGTAGTAATCTTGCTTTTCTTTGTCGTTCATGGTAGCCGCTTTGGCGTCAAAATCTTTTTTAGCCAGTGCCACTTCGTCTTCAAAGGACTTTTGCGCTACCGTATAGTCCGGATGCTGCGATACGAGCATATCATAATTGACAACTCCTACGCTGCCGGAGCCAGCTGCTGCTGCATGGCTTACGCTGCCGGACTGCGACATCGCAATGCCCACCACGCTGAGTACAAAGAAGGCTACAATAGCCAGGGAAATCATGCGAATCTGACGTTTTTCTAATTTCATCATTTTTAAGTTTCTCCTCTCTTAGTTGGAACTCATTTTTCATTATACCAGGGCCTCTGCCGCCTTTCAAGAAAAGAAGATACGGTATACGGGGAAAACGCGGAAAACGTAACACAGAGTAACAGAGTAAGCAGAGGAAAGGCCAGAGGAGGGGGACGAGACAATTTAACAGGAGTAGAGTGAGTAAATGGAGGGTACGATGAAATATTTAACAGGAGAATCGGCGACGGCGCTGGATGCGCCTGACGGTACGTGATGTTCCTAATGCCGGATGCGTCATGGACGGCATGGCATCCGGTCTCCGCTGAAAATCCATGGATGGCATGGCAACCGACATCCATAGAGGGTACGTATGAGGGTGGGGATATGTTTTTTGAGCAAGTCGAATCCCTCCGCCGCTGTGCGGCACCTCCCTTTAACAAGGGAGGCAAGGCTTAAGTCCTCCTTGCTAAAGGGGGAAGGACCGGCAGGAGAGGGATTTGCGTCATTGCGAGCGTAGCGCGGCAACCTCCCTGTGGCTTTGAGATCAAGTAAAAAGAACCGATTTCCTGTGGGTAACAGCTCCTGCCTTAAAAGGTTGCGATTAAACGCAGCCAGCGTTCTTCGTTAGTAAAAACGTATTCGGCACTTAAAAACTCATGCAAGCGATAGCGCACTCCCAACTCGCTAGCGTGCTTATCTTCATACCGCTCCAGGCGTAAACTCCATGGCCCGCCCAATTGCTGGCGCATCCAAAAAATTTTCTCACCGTCCTGGAACTTATATTTCACTCCCGCTTCCGTTTGCGACGATATTTGCCAACCAAAACCAGAGTACCAGCGATTCTTTACGTCATTTGGGAAAAAGTCCCCTTCCACAAAAAGCTCACCTTGCGGTACTGCTTTCCAGCCGGCATGAAGGCGCACACGCGTCGCCTCGTTTTTCTTCCCCATATCCAGATAACCTTCGGCGAACATGCGATAATAACGACTCTCCGCATCCAGCACTACTTCGGTTATCGGCCCGGCCCGCACTTCTACCAAACGCATTTGCAAGCCCATCTGTTTCACCCACGAATGGGTTGCAGCCTTAGTCAGAAGTTGGTCTGCCAAGGCCTTCTCATTGCGAGCTACAAAAGCAACCGGCAGTTGAAGCCAGCCTTGCCCTTCCTTCTCCAAATCTTTTTGCACCGTATACAGTAATAAGTTAGGCAAACTATGTGACCGCAACGTCACCTGCAAGGTTTGCACCAATGGCGCTTGGGGCGTCATTGTCAATTTGACTTGCGTCTTTTTGCCTACCGCTACTTCCACATCTGGTCGAAACTCCGGCAATTGATCCGCAAACCACTCTCTGACTACCGTACGAGCCAGGCCAGCCCCCCAGTCCGCCGCATCCACCGGCATGCCCAGCAAGACTTCATCCAAAATGTTTTTTAGCATTTCCAACTTGGGATGCAGCTCAGCCCGCCCCTGCGATGGAAAAGAAGTTTCTTCCCAAAGCAGAGTTGTTTGCTCCACCACGTCTCCCCAAGGAGCCAAGTGCAGCGTAATTTGTGTTTCTTCCCCGACAGCGATAACAGCCGTTTCTACAGAATAGCCTATCAAAATACGATCAAACACTTCGCGTACCATACGTTCATAAATCGCCTGCTTCGGTTCAATCACAGCTATCGGCCGCCCCAACAGTACTTGCTCCGCTACAGCGTGAACGCTAGCCTGAATACGCAAGGCCAACTTTCGTGGCAACGGCTGCCCTTTATCATCACTGATATTGACGGCTACTTTGGAAATGATCGGCTCCGCAGCCGACGCCGGGAGTATTCCCAAGCATTGCACTAATAAGCACATTCCCAAACACACGCCCAGCAGCCATCGGTTCATTAGAACTGGCCGCCAAAGCTAAAGTGAAATCTACCGCTTTCATCGCCTTTACCATAATCCAATCGAATAGAGCCTAGTGGTGTATTCATACGTACCCCAACACCAAAGCTTTTCTTCCAAGAGTTGTCACCGCCAATACCGGACCAAGCACGCCCTGCATCACTAAAAACTATGCCATACACCTTTTTAGCTACAGGGAAGCGATATTCCAGCGTTGTCGCCCACATTTTATTGCCTTTAAATTGATCATCCAAATATCCCCTTAAAGAATCGGAGCCGCCTAAAGCAAATCGCTGACTATCTGGCAATTCTCCATTAGCCCATCCTGCCATGCCCCGGAAAGCCAACACATGATCGCGCCCTACTTTGCGGTATGTCCGCAGCTCTGTACTATACTTTTTAAATGAAAAGTCTCCTCCCAAACCGGCAAATTCACTAGAAACAGAGAATCGACGCCCTTCGGTTGCATTAAATATATTATCGCGATTATCAAAGACTCGCTGCAGCGTCACGCTGTTCGTCGTCCCGTAGTTGCGTCCCAAGTAAGCTGAATTAAAATCAGGATTATAATGTTCTGTCCCAGGAGAAGCCTGGTAATCTACCGGGCCTTCTTCATAGCCCATATACGTGTCAGTCCGATGCTTTAAGGTAATATATTTACGCACAAATTCCCCCTCGGGGCGCCCTAGAGTCACTTCTACGCCCTTACGTCTCTTATCATACGTAGAACGTTCTGTGTCAGTATTGTCATAGTAATCAGTGTATTCATTGGTCATATCATACACACTGAAGCTAAGAGATGTTTCTTTGTCATCTACCCAGGGACGAGTATAACTAAATTCGTAATTACGATTTTTTCGATTCGTATTGCTGGCGCCTTTGCCACCAATTTCCCAATGAATCTTAACCTTATCACCAGTACCCCTGAAATTATTGTCACCTACTTCCAGAATACCGATCGTTCCATCTGTTTTACTGTAACCGGCGCCAATAGTGAAAACACCTGTTTTTTGCTCCACTACATCAATTTCAATAATTACGGCATTAGGTTCACGCCCAGGGTTGAGTTTAAAATTAACATCTTCAAAAAAGCCTAAGTTATAGATACGCTGCAAGCTTCTCTTAGCCAGTTTGCTGTTAAAAGGCTCATTCTTTTTCTGTTTCATTTCTCTAGTTACTACATAACTTTTGGTCTTTTCATTTCCTTTGACAATGATATCTTCTACATTTCCTTCGTTGATGGCAACCTTCAACACTCCATCCTTGTCCAAAGAGAGATCACTGACCTTGGCAAGTATGTATCCTTCGTTTTTATACAGTTCTTCAATAGCCGCCGCATTATCTTGCAATTGTTTAGCATTGAGAACCTTGCCTTCCGGCACAGTCAGCAACGCCCGCAGCTTATCTGTAGTTATTTTGGTATTGCCTACAATGTTAATCTTGTTTAATACCGGATTTTCCCGTAGAACATAAACAACCTGCACGCCTTCCGGCGCCTCTACGAAAGTCGCCGTCACATCAGCAAACCAACCACTTTCATACAATGCTTTCAGATCGTTTTGGATAGAAGCTGCTTTCCAGGCATCTCCCGGCTTTACCTGAATATAGGGCAATAGCTCACTATCCTTTACCACTTGATTGCCATGGATTTTTACAGCGCTAATCGTTCTGCCGGTATAATCCACTGGCCCTGCTGGCGCTCCTACACTAGGAGCATCCGATGCATCCGGCGCCGCCAGCGCTACATCGCTGCTCACCATCCAAAATCCGCCTGACAGCCATGCCGCCAAAAGAAGTTTACCGTATTTTTGCTTTCTATTCATGAATGTCCCCCTATCTATTGTCCTACTCCACGCAATGCTTTACCAGCTGCTCGCAAGGCTTTTTGCATCTCTTCCGGCGAAACAGCTTCCATTTTGACAGCTTGAGATGTTTCCTTATGCTCTTCTTGTCGATCCGTTTGCACTGTAATCATACTCTGGGAAGCCTTAGCTGAAAACGAAGTTTCCTCCGTTTTCGTCTCTCCCCTCTCTACCGCTGCTGCAATTGGCATAGACGGCTTAGCTACAGTCGGCGCCGCTATTGGACTATCTTTCGCAGGAGCAGAAATGCCAGCCACAGGAACCACTAGCGTCGTTGTATTTTGTTTAGCCCAAAAGATACCTACACCAGCAGCTAAGGCCAATAGCACAGCAAAAGCCATCGCCATCCCCTGCCAACCCCAGCGCGGCTGGAGCCAAAAAGGAAGCTTTCTGCCTTCGCGCACATGCTGCAATTCTGCCTGCGCTAAAAACAAATTCAACTCCCCTTGCATTTCTTGTTTTTTGCCAAAAGATTCTTCCGCTTGATGCAACCACTGCCGAGCGGTTGCCAAACGATGGCATAACTGAGTTTTTGATTGCATCTTTTTCACCTGCCTTTAAATACGACTATACAGTCCAAAAAAAGCAAACTTCTTTCGATTCTTAAAAAGAAGCAAAAAACAGGTTAAATAAACAAAAACGGTAGTTATCTTCATATTAGTCCGATTATATACTTCTTTTCTTTCTCCTGCTTTCTTTTTCCCATTACCAATGCTGCATAAAGCGAGAAAGCATACCGCGAATTCTGCGCACTCCTTGTTTCTGCAGGCGATATACATGCGAAAGAGTAACATTTAATTCTTCCGCTAACTCTTTAGCTTCACAATCCCGTAGAAAAATACCGCTGACGACTTTTTGTTCCTTTGCCGGAAGCCGCTCCAACGCCTGCTGTATTTGCCCAACTAAAAAGCGTTGTTCCACTTGGGTCGCCACTGCCGGACCGACATCCAACAGATGCTCCGCCAAAGTGGCGCCTTCTGCATCCAACCAAGGTAAATCAATTGAGGCAGCCGCCTGACGGCCTTCTTTTTCCAAATAATTGAGCATGCGGCCTCGAATACGATGCACGGCAAACAGACTAAAAGCAACACCGCGTTTAGGTTCAAAACGCTCTGTAGCCTCAATCAACCCCACCGTTCCTTCTTGAATCAAATCCATTTTCAATTCAGCAGAGACTTGAAATGACATGGCCGTCTTGAAAACCAAAGGCTGGTAGCTTTCAATCAATACTTTTCGGCTGGCATCGTCGCCTGCTTGCTGCCATTTTTCCCATAAAGCAGCTTCCTCTTCCATGGATAGAATATGAATTTGCTGCAATGCCTCCAGATACTCCTTCATGTCATACCTCCTCTCTTCGCTGACATTTTAAATTTTACCATATTTAATATAGTATATCATTTTTATGTTTTTCTTAAAATCGGATTTTTGTCTCAATACCAACAATTTTACGTTTTTCCTCATTAGTGGCTGCAAAAAAACTCACATTGCGATTTAACTCGTATTTAGCTTCCCAAGTATATAGCTTGCTGTCCTGGTTTGTGGTATAGGTTACATATAACTGCGGCGTCAAATATTTGCCCAAGCGGACGTTATAGCTTTTCTCTACATCCTCTTCCGTAGTTTCCTTGCGTTTCAGCCATAGATTTCCCAAAGCATAGCCCCGCACCATGCGAAATTCATCCAAACCAAGTAAATCGCGCAAGGAATCTTCTACATCGCTGACTAGCCGGACTTCCAAGCCGGTGCTGAAAAGATCATAGACCTGCTCCGTTCCGAGAGAGCTGTTGATGCGTCCTGCCCCCGCCACGCCCGTATTGCGACCGCGCAACGTCAGCATCTTGATAATTTCATCCTGCCCCATCGCCGGTTCCGAGCGAAGCTGAAGTTCCATATTCTCCGCTGGCCCTGTGATGCCTAGAAAAACGAGATTTTGCTGATAGATGGTTGTCGCCCGCAAATGTAATACCGGCAAGAAAGTTCCTCGGCGTCCAAATTCCGCCTTGGCCACGTTCACCTTAAAAGGAGTCCGTAAATACTTCACTGTACCTCTTGTGGCATGCACTTCCCCCTGCAAATGCGGTTCCCGTAGCGTACCTCCGGCATGAACGGCCCCCTCCAGTTCCATATCATAGAGCAATGGGTTATAGAGACGCACACCTCGCTCTACTTGAAAGTCTACATCTAATCCCAAATCCCAATCCCAAGAAGCATTGCTATCCACCAGAGGAATATTGATGCTATTACCTTTGCCTACCGTGATGGAACCACTCAATTTAGGAGAACCATGATCTGGCGATAATTCCAGTTTTCCAGACAACGGACCTTTAAAATACTCACTGTCGATTTTGGCTTTATCCAAGCCCATTTGCAATTGATAATCAACAAGGTCACGCCCTTGTAAGCGAGCTTCTCCTGTTGCGGCAACCGTACCACCGCCCAAAAGGCCGTGCAGATCTATCAACGACAATGTTGTACCTTCAAAATTCAATTTAAGATGTACATCGGACAAAGGTTCTTTTAAGCCTTTTACTTTTATGATGCCTTTAGGCACTTCCACTTCGCCATACCATAATGGCTGCGACCACGTTCCACCCAAACGAACTTCTCCTGCCAAAGGACCTTCTGCCCACGCCACTTGCGGCAGCATTAAAGGTAGCATGCCCAAATTAGCTTCGTTTAAATTCAACCGCAAATCCATCGGGCCATCAACGCCATCGCCCCGCAGCGCCGCCACCGGAACGGTCCCTCTGACCCGGGCTCGGTATGGTCCGCTAGCTAGCGCAGCCTGCTCCACTTCGATCTTTTTCTGATCAATCAAGAGAAGGGCAGTAGCCGAATCAAAAGATACGCCCCCAAACATCCCCTTGGAGACCCCAATCGACAAGTTCACAAAGGGTTTATCTGCCGGACCGGACAACTGGGCGACAAAATCCAAATTCCCCTTTGCTGGCATTTTTGGGAAAAACCAGGTTGTCAAAAGACCGGCATCCAATCCGGTTCCCCCAACTTCCAGTTGATACTCCCCGCGTAAATCCGCTGTTCCTTGGGCCACCAGCTTGCCGTTTGCGCCTTGTTTAGCCTCAAAGCGATGGATCGTGACCACACTACCGATTTGGCTGACATGAACATCCGCTTCTTCCACCGGATACCCTCTAAGTAAGCCTTGCTGCAAATGCCCATGCAACTCCAAGCTGGGCACGCCAACTTCGCCGCCAATGCGTACAACACCGTCTAAGCGCCCGTCTACACCAGAATCGGTAACGCTTAAAATAGGCAATAGGTGAGCCAATTGGCTGCTCTTAACTTCCAACAAGCCATCGACCACGCCATTTTCTAAATTGGCATCTCCCTTGAAAGAAATATTCCCTTTTCCCAATTGCGCGGAAAACCGAGGGATATTCACATAAGAGCCAATGCTTTCCACATGGCTTTGCACATTCTGAACTTTCTGCCCGTTGAGAGTTAATTCAGGAACAGACAGTTCTCCTGAAAAAGTGGGTTTACTTTTCGTTCCGCCAACAGTACCGCTAAAATTAACCAAGCCGCGTATCGGGTATGGATAATGCACCTGAATTTGCGCCAACTCAAGATCATTGGCTTCCACACGAAACGCCAAATTTCCTTGCGCATTTATAGAGCCCTTAGCTCTAAGACGGGCCCTTAAAATATTCAGCAGCAATTCATCCAAGTCTAGACTTCCATCTTCATGCAACACATATTTACCGCTTAAACGCGAAAAGAAGTACGGTGCCGCCTCCGGTTCCGTACGAAAAGATCCATCACGCAAAAGAAACTGCCCGCGTACAACAGGCGCCGCCATAGTGCCGCTAATTTGCATAGTATTCTCTAATTTCCCCGTTACCAACGCAGCTATGCCTGTTACCGGCAGCAATTCCTCGAGACGCGCCTCTTTGCTTATCGCTTCCAAAGCCAACTTGCGTTCGCCTCGCCACTGCAAATTCCCGCTCAGCAAATGCTCGGCTTTACCCCGCTGCAAAACGCCCTGCCGTAATTCCAGCCGGTCGCCAATAATGTCAGCTTGTACAAACAAGGAATCATAAGGCGTCCCTGCCAGTTCACCCGAATTAGCCTTCAGTTCCACGCTTCCTTGCGGCTGCCGCCAGTTCCCCGCAAGCTGCAAGGCCACATCGGCCCGACCTGAAAATGGTTTTTCCGAAAAAAACGGTTGCAATCGCGCCAGCGGCAACTGGCTGCCAAAGAACTGCAACTCCCCTTCTTCGCCTCGGAGATTGCCGGCGCCAGCTAGAGTACCGCCTCCGATTTCTCCCTGAAATTGCACATCCTGACCGCCGTCGCGTTGAACCAGCACCGCTGTAAGGCGTTCCGCTGTAACACCTTGCCAACTGCCTTCACGCACTTCCACGGTTCCTTCCAGTACCGCCGGACGGGCCTCCCAGCCTTTGCCTTCTGCATAGCCGTCCACACTGAGCATGCCTTGCACATCTTGTCCGGCCAGTTCAGGAGTCAGCAACGCTAAAGCAGCCAAGGACAGATTTCTTCCTTGGCTGGCCACCCGATACCGTTGATCCTTCCACTGCAGCCAACCGCTTCCCTTCAGCAAGCCTCCGGCTACATCCCCTTCAAAAGAAGTCACTGTCATTTGTTCTGCATCGACTTGCAGCCTTGCCTCAGCTCGTTCTATCGATATCCCGCCAATATCTGCCGTATGCAAAGCCACGGTTCCCGCTGCCTGCGGCTGCTTAAGAGAACCGCTCAATTGCAAATTAAAGCCAGCATCGCCAGCCACATCAATGCCCAATTTCGGTATATACGATTTCAACTTTGCCAGATCCACATGATCAGCTTTGCTTTGCAAATCAAAAGTCAATTGCTCCATTTTACCAAACTCGCCAGCAGGGCCTCGCGGCAAATGAAGATAGCCGCGTACCATTGCCTCCTGTCCAACTGCTTTACCTCGCAAAGCCAAATAAGCCTTGTGCTCATTTTCTTTATGCAAAGAAGCCAAGGTCATCATGCCATTCACATCTTCCAAAGGTATGCCTGCTACCTCGGCAGACACATGTTCAAGCTGTGCATCTACATTGACAGCTGGTCGACCGCTGCCTTCCTGGCGCAAAAAAATCCCAACCTGTGAAATGCTGCCAGTAAGATTTTTTATCTGAGCCTCCGCAGGCAATAGCGGAGCCAACTGGGAAAGCGCCAGTTGAGGAACCTGAAGGTTCACAAGACCCTGCCCGTCATCATTCCAGCGACCTTGGGCAGTCAACTCCTGTCCATCAAAGACGGCCTTCAAATCCAGCACCGTTTTGGATTCTTCGCCGATGTGCACAGTTCCAGCCAAATTTTCCACTTTCCACGCCGCTCGCGGCACTGAAATATGTATAATTCCCTCCGCCAAGAGAATATCCGCATCCAACCGACTTTTCCCTTCCGGACGCTGGCGCAGAAACTCCTCCCACGGCCAAATTCCCTGCGGGTCTTGCTCAATAAATACGCGAGGCTGCTCCACCTTGATCTCCGAAACCGCTTTAATCGGCTCCAACTGCCCCAACGCCCGCAAAGGATTCAGCTTAACTTCTATACGCCGCGCCGTCAGTAAAGTCGCGCCGCCCTGCGCCGTCCTCAGCTCGGTATCGCGCAAAACCACAGACAGAGGAGTTTCCCAGGAAATAGCTCCTACCGACAGTTCTCCCCCTAATGAATCATCAAGCTGCTTCACTATCTCAGGGCGAGCCTCCTCCAACCAAGTGGCGCTCCACTGATATACGCCCCAAAAAAGAAGGAGGGTCACCGCAGCTAAAACACTCGTCCCTCTTGCCAAGCGACGTTTGTTCACACTCGTCCCCTCCTTTCTTTCCCTATCTACTAGCGAACAACAGGAATCCCCATAGCTTTTTCCAGTTTCGCCTTACTTGTATTGTAGTCGTATAAAGCTTGAATATAGTTGGTTTTCGCCTGCGTCAACGCTACCTGCGAATCCATTACATCCAAATTGGTGCCTACACCGGCGCTATAACGAACTTGAGCAATTTTATAATCCTCTTCGGCTTGCACAACTGCCACTTTGGTCGTATCAATGCGCTTTTCCGCTTCCTGCATGTTTAAATAAGCCTGACGCACTTCCAAATGAGCGGCATCGCGAGTCTTGCGCAGTTGTTCTTGCGCTTTTTCTACCGACGCTTTAGCCTGACTAATTTTTGCATCAGTCAAGCCGGAATCAAATACATTCCAGTTAGTCGTAACATAAACGCGCCAGTTACTATTGTTGTCTCCGGGGAAAGCGTCATCATAAAAATCGTACAAAGAAGATAAAGCAATAGTGGGTTTTTTACCACTTTGCGCAATTTGCACGCCTTTAACAGTGGAAGTCAAGGAATCTTTGGCCTGCAGCACATCGGGACGATTCTTCAAGGCATAATCGATGCAGTCAGCCATAGACTGCTCATACTTCTGATACGCCAGTTCTTCTTTTAATGTAATCTTCGTATCCAGCGGCTGCCCAATTACATTGTTCAAAGAAGACACTGCCACTTCGTAGGTGTTGTCCGCTTTAATCAGCGTCTGCTTGGCATTGGCCAATTCCACCTCTGAACGGAGTACGTCTGACTTAGCTACAGTTCCGACATTAAACTGCGCCTGCACGTTTTTCAAATGCGCTTCTAAGCGGTCTACCGATTCTTTATCTACTTGAATCATATTGCTGGCCTGCAACACATCATAATAGCCGGTTGTGGCATCAAGCTTCATCTGCTGCCATGCTTGCTCCACGCTTAGATTCGCAGAATGCAAGCCTATTTTGGCTTGATCAATGGAGCCTTCCAACTGCCCGCCAGTATAAATAGGCACGGTCATAGTCACTGTATTTTCGTACAAATTTTCAGTATACGATGAACTATAGTTTCCGCCACGACGATTGTCAGTATGCGTATAGTTCAACACAGGCATACGTCCGGCCCTAGCCTGCCGCAAAGCCCCTTCCGCCTTTTTCTGATCCGCCAAAGCCATCTGCCCCGTCGGATTAGTGGCCAAAGCTTTTTCGATGGCCTCCTGTAGCGTCAAATCAACGTCAGCAGCCCATGCGGTTTGTCCGCACAACAACCCGCTCACCAACATCGCAGTCATCACTGTTTTCCAACCTTTACGTTTTTGCACCTTGCATCCTCCTTCATATTCCAAGCCGTGTTATAACCTTAATATCATTTTATTGCTTCACAGTCTGACCAATCAGTCAAAACAGCATAGCTTCTCCATTATACGAGCGTTTTTTCTTGGTTGTCAATGCTCTCGGCTCATTGTCAGCTTCGATTCAAAAAGAAGTTCTGACGCCAAAATAGGTAGTCTCACGCGTGTTTTTACCAGCGCTGTCTGTTTGTCCCACCAGCCAAGTCTGCGGCGCAATGCGCCACTGACTGCGCAACTTCCAACGCAGATCATTAGGGTCATAGGCGTCTACGGAAACAATCCAGTTTTTACTCAAATGATTATCTACACCCAATCCCATCTTACTATCCATCAAGCCCGCCCGAAAGTCAAGATCACCATTGCGTCGTCCCATTTGCAAGGTAGTCTTGGTTCCTTCTCCTAAATTGGAAAATCCCAGCAAAGCAAAGTCTTTTTCCGATGTATCTAGACGAAAGTCAATATCGGTGCGATATTTCCGCTGCTCCGGATTATAAAAGAAATCGACATCGCCGCCTATCTTCATAGCGTCAAATTTCCCCAGCATGCGATTGGCCTTTTCACTGGCTTCCCTCGCGTTACGCAAGGTCGTTTTGATATTGCGGCTTGTTTCCGGATCGCTTGCAATTCCATCCAAAGAGGTAGCAATACTTTCAATTCTCGCACTGGCGTTTTTCATGTTATGCAGCATTTCGCGCACATCTTTAGCGGTTTCTCCGTTATTGTCCAACGTAGCCACCATGGTATCTACGCGCGCAGACAAATTGCGAAGATTTTCCGACATCACTTGCAAATTGCCTACCATAGTCCGGATGTCGCTTTCATTCTGCACAGCCATACGCGCCAGCGCCGCAGTAAGTTCCTCCATGTTTTGGGCGATCGCTTTAGAACGCAAAAGCGCTTGCTTTAAAGAATCTTTTACTGCAGGATCTCCCACTAGGTCATTAAAATGCGCCAGCAGTGTTCGCATTTCCGCCATCGTTTTATCGGCGGAAGCCATAACCGAATCAATCCCCTGCGCCTCTGCGCCGACCACAACCTCACCTGGGTGGAGATTATGCTCACTAGGTTTATTCGGCGGTAAAATTGTTATGTACTTTTCTCCCAAAAGACCTTCTGATGCAATAGTAAAAACGGAACCGCGAGGAATACGCACATGGTCAAAAATACGCAAATTTACCGTCACGCCGGTAGCCGTCATTTCCACCGACTGTACGCGTCCCACATCCACGCCAGCGTAACGAACAATAGCCCCATCTTTAAGACCGCCTACTTGGTTGAATACTGCTTGAAGCGGATAGCCTTTGGTCGTCAAGCTAAACCCGCCCAAATACATAATCATGAAAGCCAACAGTACCGCTGCCGCTATCGTAGCAGCGCCAACCTTCACTTCGGTGTTATTCGTGCTTGCCTTCACTCAACATCCTCCTCAAGGCAGCCGCTCCAGGCCGTTTCATTCCATGAATAAACTGATATACAACAGGGTCTGTCGTTTCTTGCATACGTTCTTTCGTATCAATGGCAATGACTTTTCCTTCATGCAACATGGCAATCCGGTCTGCGATCCGCATGGCGCTGTTCATATAGTGTGTAACTACTACCGAGGTCACCCCCGTCATGCGCCGAGCGCCTAAAATCAGTCTGTCTATTTTCTCTGTCATTACTGGATCCAGTCCTGCTGCCGGTTCATCATACAAAACGACTTCCGGGTTATTGGCAATGGCTCTAGCCAAACTAACCCTTTTTTTCATCCCCCCCGACAACTGGCCTGGCAACAACTCTTCACGGCCCACCAAACCTACCATGCGCAATTTGCGACGGACAATCTTGGCAATTTCTTCTTCCTCCAGCTTCGTATGCTGCCGCAGGCCAAAGGCTACATTATCCCCTACCGTCATAGAGTCAAACAGAGCCGAATACTGAAAAACCATGCCCATTCGTAAACGAACTTGATTCATAGCCTCTTCATCCAGTTGTGTTACGTCCTGTCCTAGCACCCAAATGCGCCCGCTAGTCGGCTTAGCCAAACCAATAATCAAACGCAACAGCGTACTCTTACCAGAACCACTGGGACCGATAATGACAAAAATCTCGCCTTTATGAATTTCCAAATTAACATCGCGCAGAATGTGTCTGCCATCCCAATGCACATTGACATCTTCTAAACGAATCACAGGCTCTTCCACAGGCCACCTCGTTTCAACGATACAAAAGCAACGAAAGAAAATAATTGCTTACAAAAATCAAGATGATCGAATTAACGACCGAACCTGTCGTCGCCTTGCCAACGCCCTCTGCGCCGGCTTCGGCATGTAAGCCTTTATAACATCCCATTAAAGCAATAATCACACCAAAAAAAGCTGCTTTCACCAATCCGCCGGTAACATCGTTCACCACCGCAAACACTTTGATGGAATTCAAGAAGGTCTGCGAACCAATGCCTGCGTAGAAAGTAGCAACCAAATAGCCGCCAATTGTGCCAATCAAATCTGCAAATACCACAAGCACCGGCAGCATAACGACCATTGCCAAAAGGCGAGGCACAACTAAATACGCCACTGGATTCGTCGCCATTACTCGCAAAGCGTCAATTTGCTCAGTTACTTTCATAGAGCCGATTTCGGCCGTAATAGCCGCGCCAACTCGCCCGGCAACCACTACGCCGGTCAACACTGGCGACAGCTCACGCCCCATGGCAATAGCAATAACGCCGCCCACGGAGGACTGGGCTCCATATTTAATAAACTCGCTAGCAGTCTGAACCGTCATGACCATGCCGGTAAACAGCATAGTCAGCATGACAATCGGCAAAGAGTTTACCCCTAAATGCGCCATTTGCTGCAGCGTATGCCGCAGACTAGGCCGCTGCTGCAACA
>CAZKCR010000035.1:0-14461 GCA_964551055.1 uncultured Anaeromusa sp.
ACTCTTCCGCGCCTGTTCTCCGGGTTTTCCTTCCGCAACAGGTCCGGTGCCGGAAGGAAAGGTGCAGGAGAATCGCAGCAAACATAGAACTGACAAAATACAACGAAATGATGAAATGATGAAATGCAAAAGGAGGCTGTTTATGAAGGTTGCTATCATAATGGGAAGCGATTCCGACTGGCCAAGGCTGGAAGGAGCGGCCAAAGTACTCAAGTCTTTTGGCGTGGAATGTGAAGTCATCGTGGCTTCGGCGCATCGCACGCCGGATGTGGTTCATGAATTTGCCGCTGGCGCTGCCGAGCGCGGCGTAAAGGTTATTATTGCCGCCGCAGGCGCAGCCGCTCATTTGCCTGGCGTGATTGCCAGCTTTACTACGCTGCCGGTAATCGGCGTGCCGATTGCAGCGACGCCCTTGGCAGGCTTTGACGCACTTTTGAGCATTGTACAGATGCCGTCAGGGATTCCTGTAGCCACCATGGCGGTAGACGGCGCTAAGAATGCCGCTATTTTTGCAGTGCAAATACTGGCTGTAGGCAATGAAAATCTAGCCGTTAAGCTGAAGGATTACCGGAAGCAAATGGCTGAAGAAGTAGCCGCCAAAGCGGACAAAGTGACAAAAATTTGGAATGAAGAAGCTGCAAAGGCATAAGGAGAGAATATAATCATGGAAAAGAACCCCTTATACGAAGGCAAAGCGAAACAGATTTTTGCAACAGACAATCCGGACGAGGTACTTGTGTATTACAAGGATGATGCCACTGCTTTCAACGGCGAGAAAAAAGGCACCATTCAGGATAAGGGCGTTTTAAACAACAAAATTTCTACGTTTTTCTTTGAAATGCTGGGTAAAGCTGGTATTCCGCATCATTTGGTGAAGCGTCTTAGCGACCGTGAAATGCTGGTAAAAACTTTGCAAATTTTACCGGTAGAAGTTGTTGTCCGCAATATTGCCGCCGGCAGCCTGGCGAAACGCTTGGGCCTTGCGGAAGGCACCAAAATGGCTAAAACCGTTCTGGAGTTCTATTACAAGGATGACGAACTGGGCGATCCTATGATCAACGATTACCATATTGCTGCTATGAACTTGGCTACGCCGGAGCAAATGCAGAAAGTTTCCGAGTATGCCTTGAAAATTAACGAAATCATTTCGGCTCATTTAAAAGCAAAAGGCTTGGAACTGATCGATTTTAAACTGGAATTTGGTCTGCATAAAGGTGAAGTGCTGCTGGGAGACGAAATTTCTCCTGATACCTGCCGTTTCTGGGACAGCAAAACTGGCGAGAAAATGGATAAAGACCGTTTCCGCCGCGATTTGGGCAATGTAGAAGAAGCCTATAAAGAAGTATTGTATCGCTTGACAGGAGAGAAGTAAGCAATGATCGATGTGATGGACAACGATACTCTGCATGAAGAATGCGGCGTCTTTGGTATCTATTCCCATACGGAAGATGTGACGCATTGCACTTATTGGGGGCTGTACGCTTTGCAGCACCGGGGTCAGGAGAGCGCCGGCATTGCCGTTACCGATGGCGCTTGGATGGATGTCCATCGCGGCATGGGACTGGTAGGCGAAGTATTTCGCCACCAACTTCCTCGTATGGAGAATCAATATATCTCCATTGGCCATGTGCGCTATTCGACAACCGGTTCCAGCCTGTTGGCCAATACGCAGCCTTTGATGGTGCGCTATGCCGGCGGGACCATTGCGATGGCTCATAACGGCAATCTGACCAATGCCGGTTCGTTACGCAAGAAGTTGGAAGAAGAAGGCTGTATTTTCCAAACATCCATTGACAGCGAAGTAATCGTTAATCTCATTGCCCGTTCTCGTAAAGACACCTTGGAGGAAAAGGTTATGGAAAGCCTTCAGGATGTGGATGGTGCGTATTGCTTGGTAGTTATGACTGAAGATAAACTATTAGGCGTGCGTGATCCGAACGGGTTTCGGCCATTGTGCGTAGGAAGCCTGAATGGCGGCTATGTCATTGCGTCGGAATCCTGTGCGTTGGATACCGTAGGAGCTGAATTTGTTCGAGATGTAGCTCCCGGAGAAATGGTGGTCGTCGATGAAACCGGCTTGCATTCCTTCCAATTTGCCAAGCCGAAGCGGCAAGCATTATGCATTTTTGAATACATTTACTTTGCTCGTCCTGACAGTGTGATTGACGGTCAAAGCGTGCAGCAAGCGCGCTTTGAAATGGGTCGCCAACTGGCTAGAGAGCATGGCGTCAAAGCGGACGTCGTCATTTCCGTGCCTGATTCGGGAACGACAGCCGCTTTGGGCTATAGTTACGAGTCGGGTATTCCTTTTGTGGAAGGTTTGATGAAGAATCGCTATATTGGTCGGACCTTCATTCAGCCAGAACAGAAAAAACGCGATATGGGAGTGCGGTTGAAGTTGAATGCCGTCCGCGCGGCTGTGGCCGGCAAATCCGTGGTGATGGTGGACGACTCCATTGTGCGCGGTACGACGAGCGGCAAAATCGTCCGTATGCTTAAAGAGGCGGGTGCCAAGGAAGTGCATATGTGCGTTAGTTCGCCGCCTATTTCCTGTCCTTGTTATTACGGCATTGATACCTCGGCTCGCAAGGAACTGATTGCCGCCAGCAAAAGCGTGGAGGAAATTCGCGAGTTTATTGGCGCTGATTCTCTGCATTATCTGACGATTGAAGGCTTGAAGGGCTGCGTTGCGAATGTAGACGCCAGCCAAATGTGTTATGCCTGCTTTAATAATGATTATCCCACGGAGATTGAATGCGAAGCGGAAATTGCAACCCAGAAATTCATTTTTGAGCAAAAGCGACGTTAATGGAGGAAGAGTGCATGTCTGAGATGAAGAAAAACGCGCCGTCCCTGACCTATCGCGATGCCGGCGTAGATATTGACGCCGGGAATGAAGCGGTGCAGCGGATGAAAGCGCATGTGCGCAGCACCTATCGACCGGAAGTGCTTGGCGATATAGGCGGTTTTGGCGGTCTTTTCGCTTTGAATACGGGAAAATATCGGGAGCCTGTACTGGTTTCGGGCACAGACGGCGTTGGCACTAAGCTGCGCTTGGCATTTCTGATGGACAA
This sequence comes from uncultured Anaeromusa sp., assembly GCA_964551055.1. GTDB lineage: Bacteria > Bacillota > Negativicutes > Anaeromusales > Anaeromusaceae > Anaeromusa. The sequence goes on from CAZKCR010000035.1 coordinate 3,075, forward strand.
GCACGATACCATCGGCCAGGATGCGGTAGCCATGTGTGTAAATGACATCTTGGTGCAAGGTGCGGAGCCTCTCTTTTTCCTGGACTATCTGGCGGTAGCCAAGGTTAGCCCCACGCAAGTAGCCGATATTGTCGGCGGCATTGCCAGGGCCTGCAAGGAGTCCGGCTGCGCTCTGATTGGCGGCGAAACTGCGGAAATGGCCGGCTTTTATGGTGAAGGCGAATATGATATCGGCGGCTTTGCCGTCGGCGTAGTGGAAAAAGAAGAGATTATTACGGGTGAAACCATTCAGCCGGGCGATGTGATTTTGGGCTTGCCGTCGAGCGGCGTTCATTCCAACGGCTATTCGTTGGTGCGTAAAATCTGTTTAGAAGTGCAAAAATTTGACTTGAAGACAGTAGTGCCAGAACTGGGACGTCCTTTGGGCGAGGAGCTTTTGGAACCCACCCGTTTATATCCTAAGGCTTGTCTGCCTTTGTTCGGACGCTTTGATCTGCGCGGCTTGGTGCACATCACTGGCGGCGGCTTTTACGACAACATTCCTCGCGTGCTGCCTGAAGGGACTGCGGTGGAAGTGGATATTGAAGCTTGGCCGCGTCCGGCGATTTTCTCACTTCTGCAGGAATGGGGCAATGTAGCCTGGCCGGAAATGTATCGCACTTTCAATATGGGCATCGGCATGATTTTAGTCGTACCCCAGGAACAGGCGCAGGCTGTGATGGATGATTTGGCGCAGCGCGGTGAAACCTGCTATCGCATCGGTTCCGTCGTAGCCGGCAATGGGGAAGTAACTCTTAAAGGGGGCGAGTTCGACCATGACCGCTAAAAAGGCATTGGGCGTACTTGTTTCTGGACGGGGCAGTAACCTGCAGGCCATTTTGGATGCCATCCATGCTGGCCGGCTGCCTTTGGCCAAGGTGGGGGTTGTGATCAGCGACAATCCGGAAGCTAAAGCCTTGCTGCGTGTGCGCGGCATGGGCATACCGACGGTGGTGTTAGAGCGAAAAGCCTTTGCGGATCGGACTGCATATGAGACGGCTTTAGCGGACGAGCTGGAGCGGCATCAGGTGGATCTGGTAGTATTGGCTGGTTTTATGCGCATTTTGAGTTCTTGCTTCATTCAGCGCTTTCCCGGAGCTATCGTCAATATCCATCCTTCTTTGCTGCCTGCCTTCCCGGGCCTGGATGCGCAGGGACAAGCGCTCCGTTACGGCGTCAAAGTGGCAGGGTGTACAGTGCATTTTGTAGACGAAGGCATGGACAGCGGTCCGATTATCTTACAGGAAGCTGTGCCGGTAGAACAAGGAGATACGACTCAAACCCTGGCGGATCGTATTCTTCATGTGGAACACCGGCTGTACCCGCGGGCGATTGCATTGTTTTGCGAGGAGCGGCTGGAGATTGAGGGGCGACAGGTTCATATCCGAAGCGAAAAGTGAGGTAGAAATGATGAAGATTCGACGCGCGTTAATTAGCGTTTCTGATAAAAGCGGCGTAGTGGAATTCGCCAAAGAGCTTTGCCAAATGGGCGTAGAAATCGTCTCCACCGGCGGTACGATGAAGACTCTGCGGGCGGCGGGACTGCCTGTTACCTATGTAAGCGATATCACGGGCTTTCCAGAAATTATGGATGGCCGTGTAAAAACATTGAATCCTTATGTGCATGGAGGCATCCTGGCCATTCGTGATAACGAAGCCCATGTGGCGGCCATGAAAGAGCACGGCATTACCGGCATTGATTTGGTGGCAGTGAATTTGTATCCCTTCCGTCAGACCATTGCCAAAGAAGGGGTAACCTTGGAAGAAGCCGTCGAGAACATTGATATTGGCGGACCGGCTATGATTCGAGCGGCGGCGAAAAATTTCGCCTATGTGACCGTAGTTGTCAATCCTGAGCGGTATCAGACGGTAGTAGAAGAGCTGCGTCAAAACGGTGAGGTGTCGGATACCACGCGCATGCGTCTTTCCCAGGAAGCCTACAGCCATACAGGCGAATACGACGCCTGCATCGCCCGCTACTTGGCGCAGCGCTTAGATGGCGAAGACGTTTTCCCAGGGACCTTGCACGGTGTATGGGAAAAAGCGCAAGATTTGCGTTATGGGGAAAACCCGCATCAGGCGGCCGCTTTCTACAAAGAAAGAGGCGCTCAAAGCGGCTTGGCGGCAGCACAGCAACTGCACGGCAAGGAATTGTCTTTTAACAATCTGGTAGATTTGGAAGCAGCCTATGCCGTGGCGGCGGATTTCCCGCAGCCAGCAGCGGCCATTATCAAGCACACCAATCCCTGTGGCACGGGTATGGGTGAAACTCTGGCCGATGCATACCGCAAGGCGCACAGCGCCGACCCGGTATCCGCTTTTGGAGGCATTGTCGGTCTAAACCGGGAAGTGGATGCAGAAACGGCCAGCGAGTTGAGCGCTATCTTCTTGGAAGCGGTAATTGCCCCGTCTTACACCAAGGAAGCGCTGGATATTTTGTCTCAAAAGAAGAATATCCGTCTTTTAGCGGCGCCCTTACCTAAGCAGGGACATAAAGAATGGGATATTAAAAAAGTATCAGGCGGACTGTTGCTGCAAGAAAAAGATACGCAGGATCTTGTAGAAAGCGAGCTGAAAGTGGTCTCCAAGCGTCAGCCTACGGAAGACGAATGGAAACAGCTGCGCTTTGCCTGGACAGTAGTTAAGCATGTGAAGTCCAATGCCATTGTTGTAGCTGCGGATGATAAGACGTTGGGAGTCGGCGCTGGTCAGATGAACCGCGTTGGTTCAGCGGCTATTGCCTTAGAGCAGGCAGGCGAAGCGGCTAAAGGCGCTGTTTTGTCTTCCGATGCTTTCTTCCCCTTCCGTGATACCATTGATACAGCGGCTAAAGCTGGCATCACCGCCATCATTCAGCCTGGCGGTTCTGTGCGGGATGAGGAATCCATTCAGGCGGCCGATGAGCATGGTATTGCTATGGTCTTTACTGGCATGCGCCATTTCAAACATTAGAATCAGGCAGAGGCAGCGGAGGATGTTAGAGAACATGGGTGTTGGGGCAAATGCGGCATGATTGTTTTCTTTGCAGAGCACCGGTTGCCTCTGTTTTTTCTGTACCCCATTAGTAGTTGAAAGACAGGAAACTCGAAGACGATGTTCGGAAAGAGGTGGGATTGTGCGTATTTTAGTCATTGGCGGCGGCGGCCGCGAGCACGCGCTGGTTTGGAAGCTGGCGCAAAGCAAGCAAGTTTCAACTATCTTTTGCGCCCCCGGTAATCCAGGGATGGCGCCGTTAGCGCAATGCGTGAATCTCGGTGTGGAGGATCACGAAGCGTTGGCGGCCTTTGCTAAAGAGAATGATATTGATTTGACCGTAGTAGGGCCAGAAGGCCCGTTAGTTGCAGGCATAGTTGACTTTTTTGCAGCCAAAGGCTTGCGTGCTTTTGGACCTTCACAAGCGGCGGCTCGGTTGGAAGGATCTAAGCAGTTTGCCAAAGAAATTATGGCTAAATATAATATTCCGACAGCGGATTTTGCTGTTTTCACCGAAGCGGAAGCCGCAAAAGAGTATGTGCGCAAAAACGGTGCGCCTATCGTGGTTAAGGCAGACGGCCTTGCCGCTGGCAAGGGCGTGGTGGTAGCGATGAGCGAAGCGGAAGCCATTGCCGCCATTGACGATATGCTCTGCCAAGGGCGCTTTGGCAGCGCCGGCAGCCGGGTGGTGCTGGAAGAGTTTATGCAGGGGGAAGAAGCATCTCTGCTGGCTTTTGCCGATGGTACAACAGTAGTGCCGATGGTAGCGGCTCAAGACCACAAGCGCATTTTTGACGGCGATCAAGGACCGAATACCGGCGGCATGGGCGCTTACGCTCCGGCTCCGGTGGCTACAGAGGCTATTTTAAGGCAGACTTTGGAAACTGTTTTACAACCCATGGTCAAAGCTATGGCGGAGGAAGGCTGTCCCTACAAAGGGGTTCTTTATGCGGGATTGATGATTACTGACAAAGGGCCTCGGGTAGTAGAATTTAACGCGCGCTTTGGTGATCCCGAAACACAAGTGGTGCTGCCTTTATTGGAGAGCGACTTGGTAGAGATTATGCTGGCTTGCATGGATGGCACTCTGGACAAGACGGAAGTAAAATGGAAGCAAAGCAGCACGGTATGCGTGGTTATGGCGGCCGGCGGGTATCCGGAAAGCTATGGCAAAGGAGATGTCATCCAGGGCTTGCCTGAGGCTGCAGCCGCAGGGGCGGTTGTTTTTCACGCCGGGACTGGCTTGTCAGCGGACGGCGAGATTGTTACCGCCGGCGGCAGGGTTTTGGGCGTGACTGCAAGCGGCACCGACATTGCCGCCGCTGTAGCGACAGCTTATAAAGGCGTAGACTGCATTTCCTTTAGCGGCATGCAGTATCGTAAGGATATTGCTTATCGAGCGCTGGCTCGCCGCTAAGTTATCTTTCGAGGGATCTTGTTGACACAGTGTGAGAGATGGAACTATAATGTAAACGAATCAGGCTTTGACGAGAGAATGCTGTATTGAAAAAATTAGCGCGCTCTTGAGCAGGCGGGGGCGGAAGGCCCCCGCACTTTTTATACAGGGGGAACTAGGCCATGCGCAAGCGACACGCCTCGGAAGCAGCAACAGAGGTACGAAGCAAAAGACAACAGATTCTGGATGCGGCAGGTGTAGTGTTTGCGAGAAAGGGCTATCATAAAGCGACAGTCGATGAAATTATCGCCTTAGCCGATACTGGCAAAGGAACGGTGTATAACTATTTTGTCAATAAAGAGCAGCTTTTTTATACATTGATTCAAGAACGAAGCGCTCCTTTTGAACAAAATTCCGAAGCTATCCTTAATTCTTCTGAACCGCCGCTGCAAAAAATTCATACATTGATTCGTGAATTTTTAGCTTTTTTTGTAGTGAATGCAGACTTGTGCCGGGTGATGATGCATGAAATGCGTGGTTTGGGCGCGCCGGAGCTGGCTGCGGTACCGCAGCAGACTATGGAAAAATACAACCAATGGTTTTGTCGCAATATTGGACGCTTGGAGGCTGTAATTGCTCAAGGTATTGAGGTTGGCGCGCTGCGAAATTGTGAAACCCGCCTTGTAGCCTGTGGTATTTTTAGCGTGATTGTGATGATGGTCTTTCAAGGTTTTGTGAAAGACAATATTGACGAAATGGCAACTCGTATTAATGAAATTGTTCTATATGGCGTTGTTGCCTCTGTATAAAAGCTTTTAATAAAACGAACAGCCCCCGCTCGACTCAGCCAGTCGAGCGGGGGCTTCTGTGTTTATTCTCGCGCGATAGGAATCGCGCTCCATGGTGCACGTTTCTACGATGCACTCAATCAGTTAATTATTCAGTTGTGGGAGACTGCCCAATTGTTTGCTGATATGACCGCCCCCTTACATGGTGACCGAAACTCTGCTTCCTCTTTCATTGGACTCACCCCTGACTGTGGTAGTTGTCGAGCTACCTGCCGCCACTGCTTCCGGCGACTCTCTCTTCATCTACCTCTTTCCTTGGTTTAAGTATAACAAGAATATTGGAGAAAGTCAAGTGTTCTTCTGGGGCGAACTTTTTTTACCAAGCCGGCAGAATCGTGCCCTGGAAATGCTCTTCGATGTAGTTCCGGACTTCTGGTGAGTGGTAGGCTTTAATCAGCAGTTGGAGAGAGCGGTTATCCGCTTCTCCTTCGCGTACGGCGATGACATGAGCGTACGCGGAGGAAGCCGGTTCCATGAGCAGAGCTTTGTTGGGAGCTAGGCCATAGGAGAAGGCGTAGCCGCTGGGTATGCCTAAAATATGAGCGTCCTCCATGTGTCTAGGCAGAGTGTTGGCTAGCGCTGTTTTGAAAACAAGTCCTAGAGGATTGCTTTGCAGGTCATCTAAAGTTGGCGCTGCCAAGGCCTCTTGGCGCAAGGCGATAACGCCGCTTTTATGAAGGAGCAGTAAAGCGCGGCTTAAGCTAATGGGGTCTTGCGGCAGAGCGACAATGGCGCCTCGCGGCAGATCATTGAGATTCGAAATTTTCTTTGAGTAAAAGCCCAAAGGGAAAAGTACGGTTTTAGCCGCGGCTTGCAGCTTAAAGCCGCGGTCTTTGTTGACGGTTGTTAAATAGGCTTCTGGTTGAAAAATATTGGCGTCCAATTTTTCTCCGGCCAGCGCTTCGTTGATTTTGACATAATCGTTGAACTTTACAACTTGAATTTGCAAACCGTCTTTTTCAGCGACGTTTTGCACTACCTTTAGGATGTCTTCATGCGGTCCGGCAATAACGCCTACCTTGATTGGCTTGACCGTGCTGGTCATGACAGCTACGGCATAACCAATGCCGATCATGATGACTAAAATACTCAAAATTAAGATGGCTAGTTTGCGATTTGACATAGAAAAACCCCCATGCAGGCGCAACGCAGCGTTGCTTCCGCACAGGGGCTGCACGTCAGATTAGAACGCTGGAACGATTGCACCTTGATATTTCTCGTTGATGAATTTCTTCACTTCTTCAGAGGTCAGCGCTTTCGTTAGCTTCTGAATTTCCGGACGATTTTCGTCTCCTTTGCGAATCGTCAAGATATTAGCGTAAGGAGAATCCTTTTGCTCGATGAACAAAGCGTCTTTGCCGGGAACCAGCTTGGCTTCCAGAGCATAGTTCGTGTTGATAACGGCAATAGCTAGATCATCAAGGGAGCGAGGTAACTGGGGCGCTTCCAGCTCACGAATTTTTAGGTTTTTAGGATTGTCGATAATATCGGAAACCGTGGCGTTTACGCCAACGCCTTCCTTAAGTTTCAGCAAGCCGGCTTTTTCCAGCAAGGAAAGAGCGCGGCCGCCATTGGTCGGATCGTTAGGAATGCCTACTTGCGCTCCGTTAGCCAGCTCGGTGAGGTTTTTAATTTTTTTGGAATAAACGCCCATGGGCTCAATATGGACTTTTGTAGTATAAGCCAACTGCAAGTTGCGCTCGGAAATGAACTTGTTCAAGTACGGAACATGCTGAAAGAAGTTGGCATCCAGTTCTTTATCTGCTACAGCAAGATTTGGACGTACATAATCATTCATTTCGACGATGACCAGGTCGATTCCTTCTTTAGCCAGAATTGGCTTAACGACGTTGAGAATTTCCGCATGCGGCACTGGCGTTGCACCGACTTTGAGGACGGTTTTGGCGTTTTGCGCCGCCGGTTTGGCGTCATTACCGCCGCAGCCAGCAATGACCAAAGCCAAAGAGAGAAGAACTACCAGAAGAAGTAGAGACCTTTTTTTCATAGAAATTACCTCCTTAAATTTTCCTATTTTTTATTGAGTTTGGCTGCAATCAGATCGCCGCAGGACTGGATGATTTGTACTTGGGCGACCAAAACGACAACCGTTGCCAACATTACATCGCCGCGAAAGCGCTGATAACCGTAGCGGATGGCTAAATCACCCAGGCCGCCGCCGCCGATGGCGCCGGCCATGGCGGAATAGCCGACAAGGCTGATGACCATCAAGGTCAAGCCGGAAATAATGGACGGCATGGATTCCGGCAAAAGAACCCGGGTAATGATAGCCAGAGGCGAGGCTCCCATGGCTTGGGCGGCTTCTACGAGACCGTAATCTACTTCTTTAATCGCAGTTTCTACAATACGCGCCAAAAAAGGGATCGCAGCGAGACTCAGAGGCACTACGGCAGCATCCGTGCCAATAGAGGTGCCGGCAATCATGCGAGTGACAGGGATGATGGCTACCATCAAAATAATAAAAGGAACCGAACGGCAAGCGTTAACAATAGCGCCTAAAACGCGATAGAGAGCTAAATTTTCCAGGATGTGTCCTTTGTCGGTTGTAACTAAAATGACACCCAAGGGAATGCCGAAAAGAGCGGCGACAAGAGAGGAAAAAGCTACCATATACGTGGTCTCGCCTAAAGATTTAACCAGCAAGAGAAGCATGTCTTGCGACATAACCGATCACCTCAATTCCAAGATTGCGTTGTTTTAAATAAGCTAAGGCTGCGTCCAGATCTGCTTGAGAGCCTGACAGCTCCAAAATCAGCGTACCGTAAGGCGTGCTTTGAATATGGTCGATGTTGCCGTAGAGAATGTTCGGTGTGACTTGATACTGGCGAATCAAGGTAGCGATGACAGGCTCTTCAGCGGACTGTCCCAAGAAAGACAGGCGCAGCACCAGATTGCCTTCCGGTAACGGAGTCGGGGAGAAATCCACGTCTGCAAGAATTTCCGGCAGATCGTGGTTAATGATGGTGCGGATGAATTCCCTTGTTGTATCGGTTTTGGGCTGAGTGAATACGTCCAGAACAGGGCCTTCTTCGCTGATGACGCCGTTTTCAATGACGGCGACGCGGTCACAAATTTCTTTAATAACTTGCATTTCATGTGTAATAAGCACAATAGTCAAACCGAGCTGCTTATTGATGTTTTTCAGTAGCTCTAAAATGGCTTTGGTGGTCTGCGGGTCTAGAGCGGAGGTGGCTTCATCGCAAAGCAGTACCGTTGGCTGATTGGCCAGTGCACGAGCGATGCCTACGCGTTGTTTCTGTCCGCCCGAAAGTTGGGCCGGGTATTGGTCGCGTTTGTCGGATAGCTCAACCAATTCCAGAAGACGGCTGACTTTTTGTTCGATTTCTTTTTTGCTGATACCAGCTAACTCTAAGGGAAAGGCTACGTTTTCAAATACAGTGCGGGAAGAAAGGAGGTTGAAATGCTGAAAAATCATACCGATTTTCTTACGTGCTTCCCGCAGTTGCTGTTCGTTAAAAGAAGTTAGTTCTTGGCCGTTGACGGTGACCGTGCCGGCCGTGGGCCGCTCCAAAAGATTAATGCAGCGAATGAGTGTGCTCTTGCCAGCACCGCTTTTGCCGATGACTCCAAAAATTTCTCCCTCTTCAATGGTGAGACTGATACCCCGCAAGGCGTGAACGGCGTCGGAACCGCCGGACGCGGGATAGGTTTTTTCAATGTTTTCTAGCTGAATCATGGTGAATCCCCTCTCTGCGATATGCATGTAAATACAAAAAATCTCTTCGTGGCAAGCGAAGAGATATCATGAGTACAACTCAGTTCTTCATCTGCCAGGCGTATCCTGCAGGAATTGGCACCGTTCACTTGTGTGATGGTTGCCGCGGCTTCATCGGGCCCGTCCCTCTGCCAGCTCTTGATGAAAAAATATGAAATTATCAGTTGCTAAAAATCAAGTGCTTACGGATGCAATTGATTACGTGAGAATAACTTTAGCACGCGACTAAAGAGCTGTCAAGAAAAAAATATTTTCACAAACTAAAGAAGAAAAGAAGTGAAGGAAGGACTTTGATGGGAAAGAGAGAATATATAGTAAGATGTTCATGTGGTGATGAAAGGGGTAGTCTAATGGTAAATCCGAAGTTGAAGGATGTTCTTACTGACCATTTGTGTGAAGCGGTATTGCAGCTAGAAACAGTGGAAGAATGTTATCAACTCTTTGAAGACATTTGTACGATCAGCGAGCTTAAAGCGCTGGCGCAGAGGTTGGAAGTAGCCCGGATGCTGCGTAAAAAACATACCTATGACGAAATTGTAGAACGTACCGGCGCCAGCACGGCGACGATCAGCCGCGTCAAGCGCTGTCTGCATTACGGCGCTGACGGTTATAAGTTGATTTTAGAACGTATGGAAACAAAAAACGAGGCGGAGCAAGGAGACGAAGATATACATGAAAAAAAATGAATTTGTACCTAAAATTCCCTATGGGATGCGCGACTTCCTGCCAGGAGAAGTGGGACAGAAAAGACAAGTGGAGGAAAGCCTCATTCGCTTGTTTGCCCGCTGGGGGTATGAAGAAATCATCACGCCTACGATGGAGTATATGGAAACCCTACAGGCAGGCAGTGAAGGTATTGAGGCGCATTTATACAAATTTTTCGATCGCCATAATCGTCTTTTAGCCTTGCGCCCAGACATGACAACGCCTATTGCCAGAGTGGCGGCTACCCGCTTAAAGGATCAGGAGGCGCCTTTGCGGCTTTGTTATTTAGCAAATGTATTTCGCTATGAAGAAGCGCAGGCTGGTCGGCAGTGCGAATTTTACCAGGCGGGTGTTGAGCTTTTGGGAGAAGGCGGCGCTACGGCGGACGCCGAGATCGTGGCTTTGGCGGTGGAAAGCCTGCTGGATGCCGGTCTTGCTTCCTTTCAAATTAGCTTGGGACAGGTAGATTTTATTAATGGTCTTTTGGCGGAAGCTGGCTTGCAAGGAGACCAGAGCCGTGAGATCCGTCAAGCATTAACAAGCCGGGATTTGGTCGGTTTGGAAAAATTGCTCGCAGACAGCGGTATCTCCTCTGGCGCGCAGCAGCTTTTACGTCGTATTCCCTTGCTGCATGGCAAACAGGAATTGCTTGAAGAAGCTCGCAGCTTAGTGAATAACGACATCAGCCGCCGGGCGCTTGATAATTTAGCGCAAATTTATGCTCTGTTGGAGCATTATGGAGTAGCAGAGCATGTAGTATTCGATTTGGGAGTTTTTCGGAATTTTTCCTATTATACGGGTATGGTTTTTGAAGCGTATACGCCGGGGCTGGGCTTTCCTGTGCTTGGCGGCGGACGCTATGACCAGTTGGCGGGAGCCTATGGAGAATCCTGTCCAGCAACTGGTTTCGCGCTGGGAATTGAACGGGTGCTCTTGGCGCGGCAACGCCAAAAGCTGGAAGTGTGCGCAGCAAAAAGCGATGTATATATTGCCTGGGAAAAGAGAGGCTTGGTTCAAGCCATTCAGCGGGCGACGGTCTTGCGTCAGGAGGGACTGCGGGTAGAGTTGGCAGCTCAAGAAGAAAATCGGACTGAGGCGCAACAGCGTTGCGAAGGCCGTTGCTGCGGGCGTCTTGAATACTTTACAGGAGATTGATACAGATGTGGCAGCAACGAGTGCGTCAGGTGTGGGCGGCGCTTCATGCCGTCATAACTGACGCGGATCGGGAATTGGTGCAAACCTATTTGAATGAAGAGGAACAGACTCTTTTTTGGGCTATGAACTTGCCGGATCAATATCATTGCCTAGGCGTAGTTCGCAGCGCCAGGCAGCTTGCGGCGGGCCGGGCGGATATCGAGGAACCTTTTCTCATCCGCTTGGCGCTCTTGCATGATGTGGGCAAAATAAAAGGCGATGTCAGCACCAAGGACAAAATTGCCATGGTGCTGCTTCATCGCTTGGCGCCGAGCGTACGCAAATGGGGCCGTGAAGGCAGGGGCAGCAAGGTGCGGAATGCGCGTCACGCCATTCATGTCTATTTTCACCATCCGGAACGTAGCGCTCGCTTACTTGCCGCTGCAGGGTGCGAGACCGCGTTGGTGGAGGCGGTAAAAAGGCATCATAAAGCTCCGGAAGCAGGGGAGCCTCCGGAGCTGACCTTGTTGCGGCAAGC
>CAZKCR010000036.1:0-14363 GCA_964551055.1 uncultured Anaeromusa sp.
CGGCTGCCCAGCCATTCTCCCAAATACAACATCACCGTCACAGCGGCGAAGTAAATTAACGTTCCCATGTTACTGTTACCTCCTTAGGTCACCAAAAAGTGCGTTCTTGCAGCTCATATCTTCTTATTATAAAGTAAGACTGTGAAAAAGAAAACGCCAGGTCTTTCCAAAAAAGGCCGGCCAAGGAGGTTTTCTCATGAAAGTAGTCGCCTTTAACGGCAGTCCCCACAAAGAAGGAAATACCTTTCATTCTCTGCAGGTTGTAGGTCAAGAACTCACTGCCGCCGACATCGATTTTGAAATCATCCAAGTCGGAAGCAGCAGCCTTCGCGGCTGTACCGCCTGTAACGGCTGCGCCAGAAACAAAAATGAACAGTGCGTTTTGCCTGGTGATGAGCTCAATGTTTGGATTCAAAAGATGAAAGAAGCCGACGGCATCCTCTTAGGTTCTCCAGTTCATTACGCCGGCATCGGCGCCACCATGAAATGCTTCTTGGACCGAGCTTTCTACGTGGCCGGCGTCAACGGAGGCTTACTGCGCCACAAAGTAGGCGCCAGTGTTGTCGCCGTACGCCGCAGCGGCGGCAGCAGTACCTTTGACGCCTTAAACCACTACATCACCTATTCCGAAATGCTGCTGCCCGGCTCCAATTATTGGAACATCGCTCACGGTACGACTCCCGGCGAAGTGCTGCAGGATGAAGAAGGATTGCAGCTGCTTCGCGTTCTTGGCCGCAATATAGCCTGGCTGCTCAAATCGCTGGACGCCGCCAAAGAGTTGGTTCCGCCGCCGGCTGCGGAAAAGAAGATCTTCACTAACTTTATCCGCTAAATAGAAGACAGGCTACGGAGTTTTGAACAGGAGTAAAGGGAGTAATCGGAGGGCTCGAATGAGCTAGCAGGTTTGCAGCGTCAAATAACGCCGCAAACCTGCTTTTTATCATCTTTCCTCACTGAGAGAAATATCACTTTCGGCAGGTATCGCTGCAATTTCGTCGAAATCAGCCCAGAAGAGCACTCCATCCGGCGTGTTCTCAGCACCAAAAGCATTGCCATGCGCTTCCTGGATGGCGCGTACAATGGACAAGCCCAAGCCATGACCGCCGTATTGACGAGTACGGGCCTTATCTACTTTGTAAAAGCTGGTCCAAATTTTATCCAAGCTATCTTCAGGAATAGTCTTTCCCGTATTTTCCACCTGGAGCCGCCAATGCGTCCCCATCGGCTCCAGCCAAAGACGGACTTTGCGCTCGCCATCTGCATGCGAAAAAGCGTTAGTAAGAAAATTGGTTATGATCTGCTCGGCTCCCAGTACATCGCCATACACAAAACAAGGCGCTGCCGCATCTACAGTCAAATCGATCTCTTTTTCCGCCAAAAGCGTCTTATACTTTTGCGCCACATCCACCGCTAAACCAGCTAAATCAAATTCTTCCCATTGCAGATGTCCAGCACCGCTTTCCAGTTGCGACAAATTTAACAAGCTCTTAACCAGCTTGTCCATCTTCTGCGCCTCGTCGGCAATGACCGAGCAGTAGTAACGCTGACTTTCCTCGTCAATAACCACATGCTCCTGCAAGCCTTCGGCATAGCCCAAAATCAGAGCCAGCGGCGTCTTTAGCTCATGGGATACTGCTGAAACGAAATCTTTGCGCATCCGATCCAAGCGCCGCTCTTTCTCCACATCTTCCTGCAATTTGCGGTTTTGTTCCTGCAAACGATCCATGGCTTCTCCCAACTGTTTCGACAAATGATTGATGCTGTTTCCCAATTCTCCCAGCTCATCCCGACGCCGCGTGGTCCACTTTTGGGAAAAGTCAAGGTTGGCCATGCTTTGGGCGATACGGTTCAACTCTAGAATAGGCGCCGTGAAACGCCGAGCGAAAAGAAACGCCCAGCAACTGCCCGCCAAGAGCGCCACAAGACCGGCAAAAAGCATAAACCTCGCCGCCAGATTCGCGCTTTCCGAAACAGGCGCCAACGGCTGGCGGACAATGAAGGAGTCGCCATTAGGCAGCCAATGACGCCAAACAAGAAAGTCAATCTTTAAATCCAAATCCTGCTGAGTTTCCACTACAGTGTGCTCATCCACCCAATGTCGATCTTTATCGATATGTTTCGGCGGCCCGTGCATTTCCTCATTGGCTCCGGAACCCACGCTTCCGGTCATTCGTCGCACACGCAGTGGACCAAAGGATGTATATTTGACATTCTTATCCCCATCCAAAATAACAACGCCAGCCCCCAACGTGCTTGCCAAGCGCTCTAATTCCAGTTCAATATGTTCCGGATCTCCGTCGTATTGGTCTGCTACCGCCCGGCTACTAACTAAAAGGACAGACTCTTTCTGCCATAGATAATAGCGCTCTAAGCCAAAATCGATCACAAGCCAGACCAAAATACCAAAAAAAGACACCAACGCCAACAGCGAAACAAATAGCTTCGTGCGTATGGAAACCATCAGCGTTCCCCCTCAAAACGATAGCCATAGCCGCGGATAGTCTGCACCAACGAAGCCTGGTCACCCAGCTTGCCTCGCAAACGGGTAATATGGGTATCTACGGTACGCAAATCTCCATAATAATCGTAATTCCAAACTTGGTTCAAAATTTGCTGGCGGCTCAGCGCCTTGCCGCGATGTTCTACCAAGTAGCTGAGAAGCTCATATTCCTTGGGACTCAGTTCCAATGGCTGCCCGTCAATAAACACCTGTCTGGCAGATGCGTCAATACTGAGACCGCCGGGCAGCATAGCCCGCCCGCCTCCGTCAATACGGCGAAACAGAGCGTTGACTCGAGCCGTCAAAATCTTGGGGCTGAAGGGCTTAGTCACATATTCATCTGCTCCCAGTTCAAAGGCAAAGAGCTGATCCATCTCCTCACTGCGCGCCGTCAGCATAATCACTGGAATATCGCTGGTACGACGAATCTCGCGACACACCGTCCAACCATCCTGTTCCGGCATCATCACATCCAAAATGACCAAATCCACTTTTTCCGCACTCAAACGTTCTAAAGCCTGCCGACCATCACCGGCTTCCAATATCTGATAGCCTTCGCGCCGCAAAAAATCTCCGATTAGCTTGCGCATCCGCTCTTCATCATCTACAACCAAAATGGTTCGTTCCATATTGTAACGCTCCTTTCATGTCTCTTCTTGTTTAGCATACGGTTCTCAGCAGGCAAAATCAACCATTCTGAGAGTTCACCGCAAAATATCAGAGGACCGACACATAACAGACACAAAATTGTAACAATGAAAATTCATAATTCTGGATATACATACTGCCGCTATGCGGCCATTTTGTCAGGAGGTGGCCATCATTAAAAATCCGCTTCACGCCGTTCCTAAAAAATTTATTGCCTTGGCCCTCGTCATTATTTTTGCTGCAGGCGGCGCCTGGTGGTACCAAGAGCGCCAAAAAGCGGCTTCCGTTCCCAACATCACTACGACAACAGCCAACCGCGAAACCATTCAGAGCGTAGTCTCCGCTACAGGCACTATTTCCGCAGTCAATTCTGTTGATATTTCATCCCGCGTAACCGGACTTATCCGAGAGCTGCGGGTAAAAGAAAATGACTGGGTTACCGCAGGACAAGTACTGGTAGTGCTTGACGACAGCAGCCTCCAGGCGCAAGTGGCCCAATACCGGGCGCAGCTTGCCAACTACGAATCCATTTACGCCCGCAGCCGACAGCTAGCTGCAGGCGGCGGCGAATCCGACCAGCAGTTGGATGCCGACCGCACCAATTACCTCGTAGCCAAAGCCAACTATGACAACTATTCTTCCCAGTTGGGCTACTATGTCATCACTTCGCCCATTACCGGCCTGGTCATCGGCAAGCCTACGCCGGAAGGCCAAACTGTCGCGCAAGGTATTTCCACGCCGCAGGTCATTATGACCATTGCCGATATGTCCAAAATGCAAATCAAGGTTATGGTAGACGAAACCGACATCGGCAAAGTACAAAACGGACAAAAAGTTACCTTTACGGTGGATGCTTACCCCAATCGAACCTTCACTGGCATTGTAAGCAATATTTCCCGTAGCGCTACTACAACTTCCAATGTTATTTACTATCCAGTCTATGTAGATATTGACTCCTCCGAAGGCTTGCTCTTTCCCACCATGACCGCGCGGGTAAGCATCCTAATTTCCCAACGCGAGCAAGTATTGGCGGTACCGGCAGGCGCCATCAAGGAGGAAAATGGTCGTAAAACCGTCCAAGTGCTGCAGGACGGCAAAACAGTCAACGTTGCTGTAGAAACCGGTTTGAGCAATGATGAAAAGGTGGAAATCAGCAGCGGTCTGGAAGAAGGAGCGCAAGTAGTTCTGCCCACAGCCAAGGCCAAAGCCGCCAGCAGCAACCAAGGGCCGCCGCCCCGCATTTAAGGAGCACGCCATGAGTATTATTTTTTTAAAAGACATAACCAAAACCTATCATATGGGCGACACGGCCGTACATGCCCTAAATCATGTCAGCTTGCACATTGATGCAGGCGAGTTTGTCGCCATTATTGGCTCTTCCGGCTCCGGCAAATCTACCTTGATGAATATTGTAGGCTGCCTGGACCGCCCTACGAGCGGCTCCTATCAATTAGAAGGCAAAGAAGTCGCTACTCTGGATGAATCTGCCTTAGCCTCTGTGCGCAACGCTAAATTGGGCTTTGTGTTTCAAAATTTCAATCTGCTGCCCCGCATGTCCGCCCTGCAAAACGTGGCGCTTCCCTTGGTATACGCCAATATCTCCAAAAGCGAACGCATAGAACGCGCCGCGCAGCATCTGGAAAAAGTCGGCCTGGGTGATCGCATGCATCATCGGCCTAATGAACTTTCCGGCGGTCAACGACAGAGAGTAGCCATCGCTCGGGCGCTGGTAAACGATCCCCCCATCCTCATCGCCGACGAACCCACCGGCAACCTGGATACCAAGTCCAGCCTGGAAATCATGGATATTTTCACCGCCTTACACCAGCAAGGCCGGACCTTGATCATGGTCACTCATGAACCGGATATTGCCGCCTACGCGTTGCGTACCATTCAAATGCGAGACGGCCAAATCATACAAGATTTGCAGCGCGGAGAGGAGGCCTAACTATGTTTTGGGAAAGCATACTCATTGCCTGGGAAGGCCTTGTCGCCAACAAGCTGCGCACCGCCCTGACTATGCTGGGCATTATCATCGGCGTCGGCGCCGTCATCGCCATGATCTCCATCGGTCTGGGGGTGCAGCAGAAAGTCCAGTCTTCCATCTCCAGTCTAGGCAGCAACTTGCTTGTCGTCATGCCTGGGGCCAGTTCTTCCGCCGGCGGCGGCGTGCGCCAAGCGGCTGGTTCCAGCATCACCCTTACGTATAGCGATGCCAAAGCCATCGGCAAATCGGTCAGCGGCATTGCCAACGTCGCTCCGGCAGTGAGTTCTTCTTATCAGTTGGTTTACGGCAATCAAAACTGGAAAACCTCGGTTCAAGGCACCACCCCGGACCAGCAAGCCATCCGCAGCTACACCTTGGCTACAGGCTCCTTCATCAGCAGCCGCGACGAAAATGACCGAGCCCGAGTTGTAGTATTAGGCAACACAGTCGCCACCAATCTCTTTGGCAACGCCTCCGCTATAGGCAAGATGATTCGCATTGACAAAGCTCCCTTCCGCGTCATCGGCGTCCTAGAGGCCAAAGGTCAGTCCTCCATGGGACAGGATCAAGACGATATTGCCATCATTCCTATCACGACCGCCCAAGAACGTCTGCTGGGCATTACCTATATTCACTCGATCAGCGTGCAGATGGAAAGCGAGGATCTTCTTGATAAGGCGCAAGAAGACATTACAACGCTTTTACGTTCACGGCACCGTCTGGCGGCAACGGCGGAAAACGACTTTACCGTTCGCAACTTGACCGCCTTGATGAGTACCATGCAGGAAACTACAGGTACTATTACCATTTTCTTGGGAGCTATTGCAGCCATTTCTCTCTTAGTCGGCGGCATCGGCATCATGAACATCATGCTGGTATCGGTCACCGAACGCACCCGGGAAATCGGTATTCGCAAAGCTATTGGCGCCACCTTCGGCAATATTTTGCTGCAATTCCTCATTGAAGCTATGGTCGTCAGCATCAGCGGCGGCTTGGTCGGCATCGTCCTAGGCATCGGCGCCGCCTACGGCATTACCTCCGTCTTCGGCTGGCAAACCGTTATCTCACCGCTTTCTATCGGGGCTTCCTTCGGGATTACCGTTTTAATCGGCCTCTTCTTCGGCATTTATCCTGCCAGAAAAGCCGCTCTCTTAGATCCTATAGACGCCTTGCGCTATGAATAAATCCGAAGATTGTCTCTCTCACAATTCAGAATAATACTTCTTTGGTCTTTTGGGGTCTATTTTCTAGTCCAATCATCCCGTGTATGCTATACTGAACACATGTCAAATAGCGTATGTTCTCTGAAGCTCTTATTGTTGCACACAATACGGGCTTCTTTTTTCAACATTTTTTCGAAACCATTTTATACATTTTAAGCAGGAGAGATGCTCATGCCCCATTCCTTTATGTCTTTGCCGCTCCCCATACCGGAGAGCCTTTTAGACCAATTTCCTTGCCCGGTCTCAAAAATTGACCGCAATTACTACATACTGTACCGCAACGCTGCCTCGGTACGCAGCAATGGCCCGACGCCGCCAGAGGCTTACGCCAGGCACTGCTACGAATGGATCGGACGTCCCGAGCGCTGTCCGCAATGCGCCGTTGCGGAAGCTTTTGCCAGCGGTCGCGTGGAGACTCAAGAGAAGCTGAATTTTACAGAAGACCAACGCTTGGTTCGCCTGGAGCAAACAGCCATTCCCGTCTTTGCCGCCAACGGCGAAATTGCTTATGTATTGGAGGTGGATCTGGACACTACAGCTACCTTGACCTTGCAGCAAGATAACGAAACTACCTTTACGCAAACCATTTTCGCTTTTGCAGAGCTCATTGAAAAGCGCGATACCTATACAGGACGCCATTCGGCCAACACCTGCGCCATCGCCCTTAAGCTGGGGCAGCAGTTGGGTTTACCTTCGGACAAATTGGATGATCTTTCTACGGCCGCCCTTCTGCACGACATCGGCAAAATTGGCATCCCCGAGTCTGTTCTGCTCAAGCCTGGCCGGCTTACCGAAGCAGAACGCCTGCAAATCCAAGAGCACCCTCGTATCGGCTATGACGTACTCTGCAAAGTGAACCGCTTTGCACACCTTGCAGACTATGTTCTCTACCATCACGAATGGATAAACGGCAACGGCTATCCGGCTAAGCGCAGCGGCGAGGATATTCCTTTTCTGGCCCGTATTCTCAGCGTAGCCGACGTCTTCGAAGCGCTTACCGCCCATCGCGTCTATCGTTCAGCGATGCCGAAAGAGCAAGCGCTGAGCATTATCCGTCAGGGACGCGGCAGTCAGTTCGATAAAAACGTAGTTGACTGTCTGCTGGATCTTTCTTTGTAAAATGTTAAATTGGCCTTGGGCCTGGAGGTGTTCAACTATGTCCTCTTTCAAAAACTGGAGTATTCGCCTGAAAGTTCTCAGCGTTGCCGGCTTGCTGGGATTGTTTCTGCTTTTAAGCAGCGCTGTCGGTCTCTACGTAACAAACCAACTGACAGAAGAACTGGAATCATTACATAAAAACGAAATGCAACAGGCTTCCCTGGTCAACGCCATTCGCACCTATACCCGCGGTATTGAAGTATCTGTTACCACCTATTTACTGGCGCCTTTAAATCCAGAACAGCAAAATGCCCTGCTAAAAAAAGCCGAAGAATACACGCAAACCCGCACCGAGCTTCTTAGCCGCTTGGAAAAAGTTACTCTCAGCCCGGAAGATCAGAATCTGCTGACTCAAGCCAAAGAAGCCAACCAAAAAGCGGTTGCCGCTCGCCAAAGCGCTTTTGAACAACGCAAACAAGGACAAGACGCAGCGGCTTGGGCGATCTACTTTTCTCAAGCGCAGCCCAATATGGATAAAGCCAACGAGTTGCTGCGCACGCTAACCCTGCACGCCGAAGAAAACGCCCTCGTGGCGAAAGATCGCGCCGAAGCGCTAACCTCCCGCAGCCGCTGGCTGCTGCTAGGATTTTCCTTGGCAGCGCTTTTCTGCGGCGCTTGCTTCTCCTTCTGGCTGGCAGGCCAGCTTTCTTCTTCCCTGCAAACTGTCGCTCGCCGCGCTGGCGAAGTAGCCGCAGGCGATTTGTCCGGCAAAGCCCTGTCCATAGAAGGACAGGACGAAATCGGCCAATTGACACAGTCGTTCAACAGCATGCAAGGAAAGCTAAATCATCTGGTCAGCACCTCCATCACCTCCGCCGACCAAGTAGCGTCCGCCGCCGAAGAATTAACCGCCAGCGAAAATCAATGCTCGGAAGCAGCCCAGCAGATTACAGCGTCGCTGGCGATTGTCGCCGAAGCGGCAAAAAGCCAGCAGCAGCACGTAGAGCAAACTTCCGCCGCCATTCAGGAAATTTCAGCAAGCACCCAGGAAGTTTCGGCTACCGTAGAAAACCTCGCCCAAGAAGCAGCCGCAGCCGCGAAGACCGCTGAAGAAGGCGGCGCAGCCGTTCGTGAAGCAGTCCATAAAATACAAGATGCCGCCCAAAATTCAGATGCCGTCAAGCAAACCATGACTCACCTGGAGGAAGGCTCTAAGAAAATTGCAGAAATTGTCGGCGTTATTACGGCCATTGCCGACCAAACCAATCTTTTGGCGCTAAACGCAGCTATCGAAGCGGCCCGGGCCGGCGAAGCAGGGCGAGGCTTTGCCGTCGTCGCCGAAGAGGTGCGCAAACTCGCCGAAGACAGCGCCAAAGCCGCCGGCAATATCGGCGAGTTGATTGCAGAAAATGAACGCACCATGGCCCAAGCGCTTACCACCACCAATAACGCCGGCTCTGTTCTTTTGGATGGCGCCAACAGCGTCGACGCCGCAGGCAGGCAATTCTCCCAAATTGTCGCCTCCATCGAAAATCTAGCCACCGAAATGCAGGAAATCAGCCGCGCCGTTGATGAAACGGCTAAAGGATCCCAAAGCATCGTCGATTCGGCAGCGCAAATCGACGCGGCTACCCACCATATTAACAGCGAAATTCAACAGGTAAGCGCCGCCATGGAAGAGCAAACCTCCTCGATGGACGAAGTGGCCTCCGCCGGCCGTGAACTGGCCCAGCTGGCTGAGCAGCTTTCCGCTAAGGTACACGAATTTAAAGTCTAATGCCTTGCTTACTTTAAAGAATGAAAACGATCCAAATACCGCTTGCCGGTAACTGGATCGTTTTTTTATTCTTCCGCTCTTATTCCTCTGTATACCCTTTCTTCCCTCGTTCGCGCCCTCCTATTCTACCGCTACTCTTGTTCAACCTTCGCTCTCTATATTTCGTTTCTCTGTCTGCTCATTGTCACAAAACTGTCACCTTTTTGTGGTAAGATAATCGTAAAATCAACAGTAAGACAATAATTTCCATATACGCTTTCTTTCCTTGCCTTTGGTTGCTTGAGCAACTTGTTGTTTGCATTTCTATTCAGTGCTATGATAAAAAAGATAATCATCGGAGAGGAGCTTCGCCCCCATGAATTTAGGAACATTCAAAACACTCTTACATACAAATAAGCATGCCAAAAAAGGCCTTGCCTTTTTTCTGCTATTGCTGGTATTGGCTGGAGGAATTTATTGGCTTACGGCCAAAGACTCGCAGCGCGACACCAGCGCCAAGCAGCAGACTACCGTTGACATGCTTACCATCAGCCGCGCCGACCTTTATAAGCGCATTTCCTTAACCGGACAAACGGTCCCTCTCTCTCAAGTCGACCTAGCCGCCAAATACCAAGGACGTATTCTGGCTGTCAATGTAGAACTGGGGCAACAAGTCTCCGAAGGAGATGTTCTACTCATTCAAGACACCCAAGATGCGGATATCTCGATCGCACAGAACCAGGCGGCCTACAGCCAAGCTTCCGCCGACGCCGTTACAACCCAAGCTTCTTTCTATGCTAATTACGAAAAAGCCCAGGCAGACTATCGCAAAGCCGTAGCCACAGAGCAACGCTCGCAACGCCTCTATAATGTGGGCGGCATTTCTTTGGAGCAGATGGAATCCATCCAGCAGCAAACCGCTGATGCCAAGGGAGCCTTGGATGCTTTAGCCAACCAAATGCAAAACGGACTTGCCGCCTCCATTCAGTCCTCTCAGGCGGCGGCGCAAAAAGCGCAGCACACCGTACAGGCCATGGAAAAACAGCGTTCCGATCTGCTCCTGCGCGCCCCTCGCTCCGGCACCATCGGCTATCGCCAGGCGGAAGTGGGCAATCTGGCAACAGCAGGCCAAAAGCTGCTGAGCATTGTTGACAACAGTCAAATGTATGTCGACTGCCAAGTGGCCGAAGCCGACTTAGCAGCTCTTTCCCTAGGCATGCCGGTACAGGTGCAACTAGAAGCGCTGGGCCAAACGCTGCCAGGAACCATTACCTACATTAGCCCGTCCATCGACACACAGACACTGGCTTTTTCCCTGCGCATTTCTCTTTTACCGCCTTTGCCGGCTACCTTGCGCGGCGGACTCTTTTCCCGCGTAGTCTTACAATTGCCCCTGCGGCAGCAGGCTTTGGTCATTCCCAAGGAAGCTCTATTAGAAAAAAACGGTCAGACGTATGTTTTTGTTATCAATGGCAATAACAAAGTTGAACAACGCACCGTGCAAGTAGGCGCCCGCGGAGACCGGCAGCTTGAAATTCTGCAGGGATTGCAAGAAGGGGACAATATTGCCGTCTCCAACCTCTCTCGCCTGCGCCCGGACATGTTGATTTCCCCTCATCCGGTAACCCTCAGCACGGCAGGTGACGCTTCATGAACCTGACCCGCTTTTCCATTCAAAAACCCATCGGCATTTCGATGATCGTCATGCTCTTGGTAGTGCTGGGTCTTTTCAGCTTCTGGCGCATTGGCGTGGAACTGCTGCCGGCCCTCAACATTCCTTACGTTACAGTAACCGTCAACTATCCCGGCGCCGGCACGGAGGAAATTGAGCAGACTGTCATCAAACCCTTGGAAAACTCCCTTTCCGGCCTGTCCAATCTCAAACACATGACTTCGGTGTCCCGTCCGGAAAAAGCACAGATCATTTTAGAGTTTGAGTTTTGGACCAATACCGACACTGCCGCCATTAACGCCTCAGAATATGTCAATTCCGCGTTAAACCGCCTTCCTACAGGCATTAACCAGCCGGTAGTCATGAAACGCGACGTCAACGCAGCACCAATCATGGAAATCTCCGTCATCGCCGATAAGCCCTTGGCCGACGTCTACAGCCTAGCCAACGATGTTTTCCTAGAGCGCATGCAACGAGCCGGCGGCGTTTCCGACGTACAGCTTTTTGGCGGCCGCGATAAGGAAGTCGCGGTAGAAATCCAAAAAGACAAGCTTAATTATTTCAATATCTCCTTATCGCAAATCGCCAAACGCATTGAGCAGGAAAATCTCCTCACCCCTGCAGGTTCTGTATTTAACGACCGCCAAGAAACCAGCGTTCGCTTGATGGCGCAATACGCAACACCGGAGGAGCTCTCCCGTATCCATGTCAGTAATAACGCCGGCGTCAGTATTCCCCTAAGCAGTATGGCTACCGTCCGGGAACAGGACGCCCGCGTCACCCGCTACGCCCGTACGGACGGCCAGGATGTCATTTCTATGGCAGTCTATAAGAACAGCGACGCTAATTTGGTCGATACCGCCAAAGCCGCCAAAGAACAATTGAAATCGCTGGAAAAAGAATATCCTGACTACCGTTTCGTCATGGTCACCGACTCATCTCGCTTTGTGGAAAATTCATTAACCAATACCTTGGAGGCCTTGATCGAAGGCCTTATCACCACCAGTCTTGTGCTGTATTTCTTCTTGCGAGGCTGGCGCTCTACCATCGCCGTACTTGTAGCCATTCCAACCTCGCTTATTTCTACATTCTTCGTCATGTACATCGCCGGCTTTACCTTCAATATGATGTCCCTCATGGGCATGGCGCTTTGCATCGGTATCCTTGTAGATGATTCCATTGTGGTCCTCGAAAACATACATAGGCATTTGGCTATGAAAAAAGACTCGTTTCAAGCCGCCGAAGACGGTCGTACTGAAATCGGCATGGCCGCTATTGCCATTACCTTGTGCGACGTCGTGGTATTTATGCCTATTGCTTTTATGAACGGCATGACCGGGCAATATTTTCGCCAGTTCGGCTTGACCATCGTCTTCGCTACCCTTTGCTCACTGTTCATCTCCTTCACTTTAACGCCCATGATGGCCTCTCGCCTCTTCCGCCACGGCCTGCAGGAACCCACCGGGCGCATTTGGGAGCGTCTGGACCGCTGGGAGGCCAAAGTGATCGGCTTCTATGAAAAAACATTGCGCCGCAGCCTGGAACGCCCCAAAACCCTCTTGACCGCTATCTTGGTTTTGTTTGTTTTTACAGTCTCCCTTATCCCCTTAGGAGTCATCGGCGCGGAATACATGCCTAAAACCGATGAAGGCAGCTTCCGCGTCAACATGCAGTTTCCCACCGGCCAGAATATTGACCAGACCAATCAGCGCCTAGCGGTTGTCGAGTCTTATCTGGATACTATCCCTGAAATCACTCACTATCTTTCTAATGTCGGCTCTCCCGCCGGCAATTACGGCAACGTCAGCGTACAGCTTTCCGACCGTCAGAATCGCGGCCGTACGGTTTGGCAGATCACAGACCAGGTGCGCAAAGAACTGCGCAGTAAATACCCGGAAGCCATTATTCAAGTCAGCGAAACCCAATCCTCTATTGCCGGCGTTTCCGGCGGTACAGGCACCGGCGGCGGTGGCGGCAACAGCTCTCCCGTCCAGATTGAGCTGCGCGGCAGCAGCCTGGATAACCTTGTAAAAGCTTCGTATCGCGTACAAGAACTATTAGGACAAGTTAAAGGCATTAAAGATGTGCGCAGCTCCTACAGCGAAGGAGCCCCTGAACTGCGCATCCTGCCGGACCGCGAGCGCTTGCGCTTTTACAATACAACGGTCAATGATGTCAATTCCGTCTTCAACGGAGCCATTTCCGGCATCCAAGCCGGTTATTTCGTCAATGATCCCAATAACAACGGCCAAGATACAAAAATCTATGTCCGCTTGGCCGGCAGCGACGGCTTTCGCGCTTCCGACATCCGCTCCATCCCAGTACAAGGAGGCAAAGGCCTTGTCCGTCTCAGCGACGTAGCTCGCATCGAGGACGGCGTCGGCCCGGTTATGCTGCGTCGCGTTGATAAGCAGGAATCTATCAATATCGCCGCCAATATCACCGACAGGGCACTGCAGGAAGTGCTCAACGACATCAGTCAGCAGCTAACGCCTAAGGAATTGGGCAATGGTGTCACTTACCGCTTTACCGGTCAAGCTGACAACATGAAAACCACCTTCAGCGAAATGGCCCAGGCGCTCTTCCTCTCCTTGCTGCTGGTGTATATGCTGCTGGCAGTGCTCTACGAATCGCTGTCTACCCCGTTTATTCGTATGTTCTCTCTGCCTTTGGGCATGATCGGGTCACTATTGTTCCTGGCTTTTACACGCAATACCATTAATTTGTATTCACTCATCGGCATTTTGGTCATGGACGGTCTTGTTGCCAAAAACGGCACGCTACTCTTAGACTATACTTTAACCTTAATGGAACGAGGCTTCACCGCTAAGGACGCCATCATTGAAGCCGGCAAAACCAGACTCAAGCCCATATTCATGACCACCTTGACCATGGTAGTCGGCATGCTGCCCACGGCGCTGGCCATGACCGCCGGTTCGGAAACTCGCGTCAGCATGGCCTGGGTTCTTATCGGCGGCCTGTTATCCTCGACTGTCTTTACGCTCATCATCATTCCCATCATCTTCTTGCACCTGGAAACGCATCATCCCTTCGCCAAATTGAAGCAATTTGTAGTATCGCTGCTGAGGGGAAGACGAGGAACGGAAATTAAACAAGAGTAAAAGGAGTAAAGGGAGGGTACGCAGGAGGGTTACGATGGACACGATATATATGTTTTAAGAACAAACAGGCTGCACTCGTTCTTTATACGAACGATTACAGCCTGTTTTTTACAACTCAACGTATCATTTTCCAAAAACTATGTGACCTTTTTAGGGAGCCACTAATTTCATAAGCGCGCCAGCAGCGGATGAATATTTTGGGTCAGGCGAGGAAGAAAACGCAGGCATAGCGGCGCTCTGCCGAGGCTTTCTGACGATGCATGACCCAAAAAAGGCTTCGCTGCTGTGCGATGCGCATAAATTAGTGGCTCCCGACGCAAATACAATTTCTCCCCTGCCGTTTGGCTTGGTACAGTG
>CAZKCR010000037.1:0-13899 GCA_964551055.1 uncultured Anaeromusa sp.
CTTCCAGATGCTGCAGCCGCAACAGCGGCGTACCTCCAATCAGTTCGGTCAACGTGTTTGCAATCTTGCTCATGATGATTCCCTCCAATTTCTTTATTTTAATCGTTTACACGCCGCTTAGCGGCCGGCAACAATGACGCTCAGCAAGTCTTCTACTAAATGCAACCCGCCGGCATAACCGCTGTAGCCCCGATCCAGTACCGCGCGATTCGCCACAGGAAAGCTGATACTTAAGTGCCCCGCCTGTAAATCTGCCGCCAATTCACGCTCAAAGGAACTGCCCACAACAAAGGCTGGGTTGGGTCCGTGCACATAAGCGCCTTTTTTTTGCGTACGCCCTTTCCAGACATCGCGCACTTCTTTACGAATAGTGCTGGTATTGCCGGAAAAAATAATTTCTGGCTCCACATCCCCGGCAGCCTCTAGAATGCGCTGCTGCAGCGTCTCTTTTTGCTCGTCTTTCAGCACATCGGTTACAGCTACGGCCTCTACAATCCAGCCTAAATCCTGCGTCAAAAACTGCGTCAGCGGCGCAGCATAGTTGCCGTCGCCAACAACTGCCGCATAGCGCTGCAGTTCCATATCGACAAAGCAGTCCGCCAAGGGCTCCAAAATGTGATAAAATCGTTTCTGCTCGTCCGCAATAACCGCTGCCGCTTTTTTAGAAAGCCGCAGCTTCTTCGCTACTTGCCGCAAAAAATCAGCGCTTGCAGTCGGACCGATCGGCAGCGGCAGCGACAAATAAGGCGTGCCGTAAAGTTCCTGCGCTTTTTGCGCCGCTTCCACGCCGATCGTGTCGGAGACGACAATATTCAACGCCGCGCGGCCAGCCCGGCTGATACGTTCCAAATTGTCTTCCACCGTAAAGAACGAATTGACTTCAAGCCCTAGCTTGCCCAAAAGGTCCCGCAACCCTTGTAAATTGCCTCGCCAAAAGACGTCGAACGCAGGGGGAATTCCCCAGAGGTTGACCAGACGTTTTTCTTTGTCTCCGTCCGCCTTGGCATACTGCGTTAGTAGACTTTCCACTACCAGCTCGTAACCGCGATAGGAATTCCCCTTAAAACCGCCAGTCTCCGCTTGAATGACCGGCGCCCCTTGTTCGGCAAAGGAGTTCACTACAGAAGTTACGTCATCTCCAATAATGTCAGCTACACAGCTGCTGAGCACGACGTACAAGTCGCCATCCATAACCTCCAAAGTATGCCGCAGTTGTTCTTCCAGCCGCTCCGTACCACCGAAGACGACCTCGCGTTCCTGCAGATTGGAGCCGGGCATGCTTAGGCCGCCGCAATAGCCGCCAACCTGCAAACCGCAGCCGCCAGCCTGGGTCCAGGCCAAATTACCGGCGCAACCGGAAGGTCCGTGCAAAACAGGAATCGCTTTGGGCAATGCCGTTACCGCCGCTACCGCTCCGCCCAGGGAGCAAGTAAAACGGGGCCTTTCAATCCATGCCGCCATTACTCCTCACCTCCCTCTGGCTGTCGCAAGTACAAGAAGGGCGGCTGTTCGTACCAGCTGTCGCGGTACGGCAGCCGCAGATTATCCCGCAGCTTATGATTGAAATTCGGATTACGCAATTGCCGGTATACCCGCCGCGCCAATTGGAAAGCCCCCTGATAGCCCATAAACTGTAAGCCAACCTGATAAATAGCAGTAGTCGCTACGCCAAGCTTGGCGGCCGTACTGTTGGCGCTCATATGTCCTAAAAACAAGTCCGGCTGGATGCGCTGAATCAAATTTGCTTCCTCATAAGGCTGACAGTTAGCAATATTGAGAGTTAAATCATCCTTTGTTATGGCCGCCAGCTTCTCGTATTCGCTTTCGGCAAATTCATCATGATGGTAGGCGCGCACCGCCACTACTTCAAGTCCTAGCTCCGCCAATAAAATGGCCGTAGACAACGCCCGGAACTCCCCGGCGCTGACAAATACTTTCTTCCCTGCAAAATGCTCTTGCAGCGGCTTAAGAGCCTCAAAGAGGGCCGCTTCTTCCGCCGCAATCAACGCTTCGGTTTCCTCCTGCAACCCGAAGTGGCCGCCAACGCTGCGCAGCCACTCGCCGGTGTTGCGGATGCCGATGGGCATATGCCGCAGCTGATAGGGAACGCCGTAGGTTTCCTTGAGATGCTGCAGCAGGTAATCGTCATGAGTTGGGCAGGTGCTGACAGACAACGACGCCTGCTTCATGCTCTGAAAGGACTCCGGTTTTGTGAAAACCGGAAAGAAATTAGCCTCCAAGTCCAGAGCGTTCAAAAGACGCTCCAACTCAACCTCGTCCACCCGTCCCATGGAGCCAACATTCATCACATTGACTATCGGCCGTTGGGGCTGGCTGGCCTCTGTGTGGTCTTCCGCCGGCAATAATACCCTGGCAATGTCGTGATAGACCGCATCATAGGCGGTAGCCCAAATCTTGGTCTTAAAGCCTTCGCAATGCACGGCCAGTAATTTTGCTTCTACCTGTGGCTGCAGTTGCTCAATAACTCCGTGGATGTCGTCGCCGATAATCCCGGGTACGCAGCCAGCTACCACAAAAATCACCTTGGGTGCCAAACGTTCGTCAATATCAGTAATGGCTTGCGCCAAGTTCTCCTCGCCGCCGCCGATAATTTCGGTCTCCCCCAAAGCGGTGGAAGCCCAGGTTCCGTTGCGCGGAACTCCCCAGCGCTGCGCATGGCCGGAACGAACGCCAGCGTTGCCGCCATGAGCGGAAGAGCCGCAGCCCACCGCGCCATGCAGCAAAACCACGCTGTCCGGAATGGTGTTCATAATCCCCATGGCCGGCAGCAATAGGCAGATGGAGTTCTGGCTAAACGAACGCTCTCCGTCTGTCTGGCAGCAGCGCAGCTTCCGCACAGTCTGCCCGAACTCACCGCCTCCGGCGATCCGGGCGCACAGCCGGTCTTCTCGCCGCGGCGGCTCCTTTTCTTCCAAATAGCTCATCTTCCGTCTCTCCTATTTCATATGCTTTGCGCTGCGCCGCGCACTTCGCCAGTTTCTAAGGCTACCAGATTGTCCGCCCAACTGGCGGCCCAATCCCGCAATTCTTGCACTTCTAACGGGGATGGCACTTTGGATTCTTCATGTCGTTCAATGCGCTCAGCCAAGGCGCTGTACACGCTGGCCTGCTCCGACGCTGGAAACGCCTCAATGGTAGTCTTGCCTTGCAGCTCACTTTGGGTCACTGTAACGGACCGCGGCACATAGCCGATAATCTGGGTCTTCGTGCGCTCCGCAAAATCGTCAATAATGTCTTTGGCATAGGGTGCGCTGATAGAGTTGGCGATAATGCCGCCCAAAAGAGCGCCGCGAGAAGTAGAATATTTTTTGATGCCCTTAAATAAATTATTGGCAGCATACACCGCCATAAAATCCGCCGAAGATACCGTAAAGACATGCTCGGCAATGCCTTCGCGAATGGGAACGGCAAACCCGCCGCATACTACATCACCCAGAACGTCGTAAATTACGTAATCAAGATCTAAATCTTCAAAGACTTTAAGACTCTTAAGCTGCTGTACCGCCGAAATAATGCCGCGCCCTGCGCAGCCTACGCCTGGGGCCGGCCCGCCGGCTTCCACGCAGTAAACGCCATGAAATCCTTCAAATACAATATCCTTGGGCTGCAGCGTTTTTCCCTCCCGCATCGTATCCAATACAGTCGGTATGTACGTGCCTCCCCGCAGTGTATTGGTAGAATCACTTTTCGGATCGCAGCCTACCTGCATAACCTTGTAGCCCGCCACCGCTAAGGCGGCGCTGATATTGGAAGTCGTCGTCGACTTGCCAATGCCGCCTTTGCCGTAAATGGCGATTTGTTTGATTTTTTTACCCGCCAATGGTCTGCCTCCTTTTTTCCTGTACAATTTTGTTTTAAACGCCTGCGCACAAGCCAATGCGCTCCAACTGCTGCTGCAGAGAGCACCAGGAGCGCTGCGCGAAAATGGTGCGTATCCCTTGGCTTTTCGCCTGCTCTTTAATGTGTTTGGCTGTACCGTGATTGACGAAATCCACCAGCACCACGACCAAGGAGGTGTCGCGCGAAATCTCAAAGCGCTTGCGGTCCGCTGTTTTGCGGCCACAGATATGCTCAACCTCTTTAATTCCATAGTCTTCCAAATACTTGCGCATATTTCCTAAATGGTCAGCGCCTACAATCATTACCGACATATTGTCTCCTCCTTTTTTCGTGGTACTAGAAAATTAAGATAAAGAAAAGGCCGGCAAACAGGCGCTTCTGCGCTCTGTTTGCCGGCCTTCCGCTTTCGGATCAGCCGTTTAATGTCTTACAATTTCACTAAAAAACCATTTACTGCCGAGCAGCGGCAAAGCCGCGCTCCAGGTCCGCCAAGAGATCTTCTACATCTTCAATGCCGATAGAAAGACGAATCATGTCATCCGGCGCTCCCGCAGCAGCGCGCTCTTCGGCGTTCAGCTGGGAATGCGTGGTGCTGGCTGGGTGAATAACCAAGGATTTAGCGTCGCCCACATTGGCCAGCAGCGAGAAAAGCTGCAGCGAATCAATGAACGCCTTGCCTTCCTTCAAGCCGCCTTTGATACCAAAGGTCAGGATAGCACCCGCGCCTTTAGGCAGGTATTTTTTCGCCAATTCATGCTGCGAATCCCCTGGTAGGCCCGGATAATTAACCCAGGAAACCTGCGGATGCTTCGCCAGGTATTGCGCCACATGCAAGGCATTATCCGCATGACGGCGCAAACGCAGATGGATGGTTTCCAGACCTTGCAGGAACAAAAAGCTGTTGAATGGGCTGACCGTAGCGCCCAAATCACGCAGAATTTGTACGCGCAAGCGCAAAATATAAGCAAGAGGCGTTAAATCGCCAAGGTCTTTCGTGTATCGGAGGCCGTTGTAGCTGGCGTCTGGTTCGCTCAAATTGGGGAATTTACCAGTATCCCAGTTGAACTTACCGCTGTCAATAACAATGCCGCCCATGGAAGTTCCATGGCCGCCGATAAACTTGGTAGCCGAATGGATGACAATGTCCGCGCCAAAGCGAATAGGCTGCAGCAAATAAGGAGCAAAGGTATTATCTACAATCAGCGGAATGCCGTTTTCATGCGCAATCGCCGCCACCGCTTCAATATCCAGAACGTTAATCTGCGGATTGCCGATGGTTTCCGCGTAGAGAGCCTTAGTATTAGGGCCAATGGCTTTGCGGAAATTTTCCGGATCGCTGGGATCGACAAATTTTACATTGACCCCCAGCTTCGGCAGCGTATGAGCGAACATATTATGCGTCCCGCCATACAGGCTGGAAGAACTAACAATATCATCCCCCGCTTGGGCAATATTGAAAATCGCGCTGCTGATAGCCGCATGACCGGAAGCAAAGGCTACCGCTGCCGCTCCTCCTTCCAACGTCGCCACTCGCTTTTCAAAGACATCGGTCGTCGGGTTCATAATCCGTGTATAAATATTGCCAAACTCCTTCAATCCGAACAAGTTGGCGGCATGATCACTGTCATGAAACACATAAGATGTGGTCTGATAAATAGGAACCGCTCGCGAACCAGTTGCCGGATCCGGTTCCTGACCTCCATGCACTACTAAAGTATCTGTACGCAAGTCTGTTGGCAAAGCCATTGAGCACCACTCCTTCTCTTTCATCTTCCTAACCTGAAATCAATAAAGGCCAAGGAAACGCACCATCTGGAACGTCTCCCCGGCCTTCAGTTATCTGATCAGTCAGGAATCATGTTTCTAAAATTATGTTCTTATAGTAGCACAGCGATCGTCCTACGTCAAACATATTTTTCAAAAACATGGATTCCACCTTTGATTTTAAAAGAAATTGTAAGCATGCTTTAAAGCGCTAGCTGCCGCTGGGCCTGCGCCGCCAGCGCATGGTCGTGCGTGGCCAAAAGCAGACTGCCGTTCCATTGGAGTACTGCGAAAAGCTCCTCTGTTACCAGTTGCGCCGTTTCCTCGTCCAAGTCACTGGTAGGTTCGTCAGCCACCAAAAGAGCCGGTTGCAGTAGCAAGGCTCTGGCTAAGGAGACCCGCCGCCGCTGCCCTTGACTGAGCTGCTCCGGATAATAAGCAAGCCTGGCCCCCATCCCTAACCGTCGCAGCAACTCTTCTCCCCGCTTCAGCTTGCCTGCCTCGTTCTTAGCCGTCAACCAGGCTGCAAGCTCCACATTTTCTAACGCTGTTAAAGCCGGCACCAAATTAGCCTGTTGGAAGAGATAGCCGAAATGTGCGCGCCTCAAGGCGGCTTTGCCTTTTTCATCGCTCTGAGCTATCTCTTTTCCCTGCCATAAAATTTGCCCCTCTGAGGCAAGCTGCAACAAGGAAGCAATACCCAGAAGGGTTGTTTTCCCTCTGCCGGACGGACCGGTTACCGCCAGCGTTTGCCCCGGCTCCAGGCGAAAGGATATGCCCTGCAGCACCGCTTCGCCGTCAAAGTTCTTACCGATTCCCATTAATTCCAGCATACAGGACTCCTCATACACGTAATATCGTTTCCGCCTTGGTATGCCCGCAACGCCAAGCAGGAAAAGCCGCCGCTGCAAGGCCCGCCAGCACAGTTCCCAGCACTGCCCAGACCGCTATTTGCAGCAGCCACAGCCCACTCGGCAAAACAACCGGCACGCTTTGCGCCACTAGCAGCGTTTCCAGCAACCAGAAGCCCAAAAGCGCACCACCTGTTACGCCCGCCACCGCTGCCGCCAAGGACAATACAGCAGCCTCCGCTAAGACCATGACCGCTACGCGTTTTGCCGAAGCGCCTAGGGCGATATACAGCGCCCATTCTGTGCGCCGTTCCCGGATAAAACTGTAAAACCGCAAAAACAACTGCCCCAACGCCGCCACCGCTACAAGAGCCGCCACGCCGCCCAAAATTTCCGTCATAACGCCGGCAGCCTGTTCCACGCGTTTTTTGCTTTCTCCCGCTGCCAACACTTGCACTGGCCCCAGCTCCGACAATGCTTGCCGTACTTCCCACACATCCGCCTCCGGTTTTAACCGAATCAGCAGCGCCGAAATCAAGGCACTCGGCGGTCCGTTTTCCTGCCAAAGATTCTGCATCTCTGGACTTCCATTCGCCAAATTTCTGGCTTCCGCCAGTGAAATGAACAGCGAGTTATCCAATGCGGTTCCGGTTTCCGGCAGAACGCTCCTAATTTTGAAAAACCGTCCCAACACGGCCAGTTCCTGGGTTTGCACGGCGGAAATTCCGGCACCGACGACGATTTCATCGTCTTTGATTGCCGGCGCGCCCTCTTTGGTCCAGGAAGTCACAACCCAATCAGTAGGTGAGTCATAGCCGATGAGCTGTTTAGGGCTGTCTAAATCGCAGCAACTCTTCTCCAGCGTCTGCAGAAAAAACTGCGCCGTCACGGCTTGCACGCCCTCCGTCTGACGCGCCTGCGCTTCAAGGGACGCAGGCATGTAGGCAGGAACTGTTTCACCGCCAAAAAGCAGCGCCTCCGGCTGACGCACCTGCACCGCACGAGGAATCAGAACCAAGTCTGCCCCCAAGCGCTGCGCGGATGTTTCCAGCCCTGACTTCACGCCTTCCGCTAACACCACTGTCGCTACAAGCAAAGCCACTGATAAAGCCAGTGATACCGCTAATGCAGCCGCCTGCCAGCGCCGATGACGCAAACCGCGCCAAAGCCACAGTTTCAAGAAAACGTCCTCCTTTGACGCTGCCAGAACACCGCCACCTTCTTCAGGGCATCCTCAATAAAGTCGGCCACGACATACGGCTCTATGCCCCGTTCCAATAGCGCATCCGCCGCGCCGGGCCCAATACGGCTGGCTAATACCATTTGGCAGTCAGACAACGCCGCCACTTTCTCGCTCAACAAAGACGGCTGATGCTGCTGTTGACTGCAAATCCCCTGCGTCTGCCGCACTTCCTCCAGCACAAAGCTTCGCTGCTGCGCATCCAACACATAAATTTGAAATTGCTGAGCCCGTCCGAAATGCTGATTAATAAAAACGCCGTCGCTGCTGGCTATCGCCACCTTCCGCGTCATAGTGCTTCCCTCCTATAAAAATTCAGCCATGCGAAAATGTTTCGACGCGGCTGGTATACAGTTGATCCGCAAAATCTTCACCGCCAGGAACGCCGCAAGCGTCAGCCCGGCAGCGACGGCAATGGCGAAATACCGGCAAATGCACTTCCGCCGCCGCCCGAGCCGCTTCAATTTCTTCGCAAGTCGGCTCGCGCCAATCCTTAAACTCGTTTTGCGGCAACAACGGAATCACATTGAAAAACGAGGCGCCGCTTTGCGCGGCCACTTTGGCAATTTCGCCAATGTGCTTATCGTTGACGCCTGGCACCAACACCGCATTGACCTTGACGCTCATACCCAGTCGCACCGCTCGCCGAATGCCTGCTATTTGCGAATAAATCAGCCGTCTAGCGCCCCAATTCTCCGTCAGGCGCTGACCATTATAAAGAACCGACGAGCAAATTTGCGGTAAAATCCGCTCATCCACGGCATTCATAGTTACCGTTACGCTTTTGACGCCTGCTTCAGCCAAAGCCGCCGCCTTTTCCCACAACAACAGGCCGTTGGTGCTAAGGCAGAAAATCAGATGCGGATACCGCCGCTGCAAAAGGCGAAAGGTTTCCAAAGCATGAGGGCTCGCCAAAGCATCCCCAGGCCCAGCCACGCCGATAACGGTCAGTTGCGGGCACAGCTTCAGCGCTTGCTCTACCTTCTCCGCAGCTTGTTCTGGCGTCAGCAGTTGTTGCGCCGTCCCCGGACGCTGGCCTGTTTTGCAAATACCTCGGCTGCAAAAACGGCATTGAATATTGCACACAGGCGCCACCGGCAAATGCATGCGCCCATAGCGCTGATGCGCTTTGGCGCTTAAGCAAGGATGCCGCTCCTGCCACAGTTCGCTGACTGGTAATGGACCGCTGTTTTTCTTCATGCCGAGGCCTCCTTCTAAAACAAACTTTCAAACTGCAGAGAGTTATTTAACGCCTGGAAGACGTTTGAACAGCTTTTCAGAAAACTCTTTTTCATCAGTGCCGGCTTCCAGCACGCCAATGGCTTTCATTTCTTTGATCCCCAGCTTCACCGCCGCTTCACCGCCATCGACAGAAGGCACGTAATTGTACGATTTTAAAAGACGAGCAATCAAATCCGGATTGCCGGGAACGTATTTTTTCTCTACCATCATTTTTGCTACTTCATCTTGGTGGGTAGACACATAGGCAGCACCTTTCATCAAGGCCCTAGTTACAGCAGCAGCCGCTTCCGGGTCGGCTTTGAGCAGCTTGCCGCTTACGCTGGCCAAGCAGCAATATTCATCTTTATAAGGAGCATCGCTGGCTGTATTGATCAACTTTTTGGCTTTGCCTTTATCAACAATCATTTGCGCCATCGGGTCGGTCAAGGTAATGGCCGCCACTTCGCCCCGCTCCAGAGCTCCTTCCAGCTCAGTCGCCGGATAGGCTCGCCACTGCACATCCTTCTTAGCGTCAAGACCTGCCGCGTGCAGTACGCGCATGGTAAAGATCATAGGACTGTCGCCCATGCCGTTGTTGCCGATGACTTTGCCTTTCAAGTCGGTAATGCTTTTAATATCAGAATTGACAGGCACCAAGGTTTGAATGCAGCCGGTATGTATGCCGGCGGTAAAGCTGATATCAATGCCCTGTTCGGCTGGTTTAGCCCATTTCATAACCATGCCGCTGGCTGAATCAATTTTGCCGGTAGCCATAGCTTCTTTCAGCGTTTCAAAATCTACCTTGACCAATTCCAAATCTAAGCCTTCTTCTTTAAAAAAGCCCTGTTCTTTAGCCGCAAAAATAAAAGCTTCGCACGCCCCGCCGGCGTAACCGACACGAATCTTTTTCAATTCTCCCGATTTTTGCGCTGGTTTAGCCGTGTCGCTGCCGCAGCCTGCCGCTACGGCTACCATCATGATAAGCGCCAAAAGCGCCGCCAGTCTTTTTTTCCACATGTTATATGCCGCCTTTCGCTTTACAAGTAATAATCTTCCTGTACTTCATGGGCCAAGTGCAAAATCTCCAGCACTTCCGAGCGCAGTCGGAAGAAATCCGGATGGTTGCGCGCCCGAGGCCGAGACAAATCCACCGAAACCACTTTTGTCACCTTGCCTGGACGCGGCGTCATAACCACCACGCGATCACTCAAAAACAACGCTTCATCAATATCATGAGTAACAAAGATCATCGTTGTCCGCCGTTCTCGCCAGATACGCAAAATTTCCTCTTGCATCTGCATGCGCGTAAAGGCATCCAACGCTCCCAACGGTTCATCTAAGAGCAATACCTTCGGCTGATTGACCAACGCTCTGGCCAAGGAAGCCCG
Organism: uncultured Anaeromusa sp.; assembly: GCA_964551055.1. GTDB lineage: Bacteria > Bacillota > Negativicutes > Anaeromusales > Anaeromusaceae > Anaeromusa. The sequence continues at coordinate 10,326 of CAZKCR010000037.1, forward strand.
CTGCGCCATACCGCCGGACAATTGATATGGATACGCTGTTTCAAAGCCTTTTAACCCGACCAATTGAATAAATTCATCCACCTCCGGTTTATTTTTCCAATCAATACCCCTGGCGTGCAGTCCCAAGGCGACATTCTCACGGATGGTCAGCCAGGGAAACAGCGTCGGATCCTGAAACACCAGTCCCCGCGTATAGTGAGGCTGGTTCACTGCTTCACCGTCTAGCTCAATCCGTCCGGCATCTGCTTGATCCAAACCGGCTATTATGCGCAGCAGCGTTGATTTGCCGCAGCCGCTGGGTCCCAAGAGAGACACAAACTCCCCAGCCTGAATATCCAGATTCACTTGCTGCAAAGCTTGGACCTGCACGCCCGCCGGATTGACGAAATGGCGGCTGACTTCGCGAATGCGCAGCGCTCCTACTCCTGCTTCTTCTTGAATTAATTCGTTAGCTGCCGTCACCATTTAATCAACCCTTTCTGCCACACCAGCACGCGATCCCGAAAACGGAAGAGTAACGTAATAATACTCGAAAACAAGATAGCCATAACCAAAAGTGCCGCATACACCTTGCCATACTCCGCCCAGCCTTGAGCCCAGGTAATGAACCAGCCCAGACCGGCTTTAACCCCCAGCATTTCACCGACAACCAGAGTAACAAAGGCCATACCCAGCCCCATGAACAACCCCACAAAAATCGTGGGCAGCGCCGCAGGCAGCGCCACATGGCGGATCAGGTACCATTCGCTGGCGCCCAAACTGCGAGCCACCTCATAATAGGACTTATTGACGCTGGCCACGCCCGACCAGGTCATAACGGTGATGGGAAACCAGCAAGACAAGGCGACCAAAAAAATACTGGCTGTAAAACTACTGGGAAAAATCACCATTGCCAAGGGAATCCAAGCGGTCGCCGGAATCGGCCCGATGAGGCGCAGCGCCGGATTCAGCCAGTAGTGCGCCCGTGGCGACCAACCCATCAAAACGCCTGTGGGCAGGCCGGCCAGAAGACCGATGGCATATCCCAACACCAGCAGGCGCAACGAGTAAGCAGCGCTAACCAAAAGAGTTTCCCACTCGCTCACCAGCGCCGCCAGCACCACCCTCGGCGAAGGGAAATACGGCAAGGGCAGCAGGGCCAGTTTCAGCGTCACTACGTCCCAAAAAGCCAAACCTCCTAAAAAGGCTGCGGCCAAGGGAGTTTTGCTCCGCACTGCTTCCTGCCAAGAAGCCTTACGGAAAGCAACTGCTAGCGCCAGCGCGTACAGCACCGCAAAGCCCTGCAGCAAGGCAATAAACGCCGCCTTTCCTTGGAAGACAGGCTGCCGGTTCGGCAGCAGGAAGTGTTCTCCTGCTAACACAGCTAAGGCCAGCAGGGGCCACCATAAATCCCGATCACGCAGCACCGTGCGCCAACGGCTTTCCGCTAGCGAAAGCTCCTTCGAAACATGTACTTGCGACATAGATATACCTCCTTTTTATGAGAAGACCAAATAGAAAACAGAGAACGAGATATTTAACAAGAGTAAAGGGAGTAGCGTGAGGGAACGAAGATTGAACAAGAGAACCAGATTTGCAAGAGGGTACGTCAGAGGGTTACGGTGGCAATGATTATATTTGAGACTTTTATTGGAGCAAGACGGTCCGCAGGACGAAAATGATGACTAAGGCGGATAACAGTTTCGCCTGTTTGAGCATAGCGAGTTAAGAAACTGCCGCCTTCGTCAGTTTTTTCGAGGCGCGCGCAAATCTTGTCTCAAATACAATCATGCCAACTATACTTTCCGATACAGAAAAAGGCCGGCATAGACGCTTCTTAATGCATCTATACCGGCCTTCCGTTATTCGAATCAGCCACCGCTATTTTCTTTTCACAAGTTTTCTAAATCATAGGGCGTATCTTGGTACATGTAGTAGTTAAGCCAGTTGGCAAAAAGCAAATGCGCCGCGCTGCGCCAGGTAACCAACGGTTTTTGCGCCGGGTCGTCCTGAGGATAATAGTTGCGAGGCACCGCAATATCCAATCCTTTGGCAACATCGCGTTCATACTCCTTATGCAACGTTAACGCATCATATTCCACATGACCCGTCAAAAAAATCTGCCTTCCCGTTGCATCTGCTACGAGGTAGACGCCGGACTCCGTCGATTCCGCCAAAATGCGAAGCTCTCGCACCTGTTCCAGCGACTGCCTACAGATATCGGTGTGCCGTGAATGAGGCACATAAAAGACATCGTCCAAGCCGCGCAAGAGCGGTTCTCGCTCGGTAGCCACGCAGCGATGCGGAAAAACGCCAAACATCTTAGCCGGCAGATCCACCTTCGGCACGCCATAATGATAATATAGCCCTGCCTGCGCTCCCCAACAAATATGCATGGTCGAATATACATGCGTCTTGGACCATTCCATGATTTCGCAGAGTTCCGGCCAATATGCCACTTCCTCAAAAGACATCTGCTCCACCGGAGCGCCGGTGATAATCATGCCGTCATATTTGCGATTTTTCACATCCTGAAAGGTTTCATAAAATTTAACCAGATGTTCTTGCGAGGTATTGCTCGGCTCATAGGACGCCGTATAGAGCAAGTCGATTTCCACCTGCAGCGGCGTATTTCCCAACAAACGCAACAGCTGCGTCTCTGTAACTATTTTCGTCGGCATCAGATTGAGCAGCAGCAACTTCAGCGGGCGGATATCCTGCGAATAAGCCCGGTCTTCATCCATGATGAAAATATTTTCGCCTTCCAGCACACTGCGCGCCGGCAGGCGATTAGGGATTTTAATCGGCATAACGTCCTCCGTGCAAAAAAAGGTCAGAAAAGCTACGCTTTTCTGACCTTCAGTATTTCTGATCAGTCAACTAAACATTAGTTACAAATTATCATGATTTTCATTCCATGTCAAGAATAACCGGCAACCTTGCCCAAACAATCTTAGCTTTCCCCTTCCCCTCGACCACCCCATGTTCCTTGCAAACCATGAATAGCCACCAGTCCCAAATCAGGCTCTCGATCCAAATCCAGATACATTCCTGCCGGCAATTCAATTAGCGGACGCGGACTCAAAGAATGTGGAAATTGGCGAATTACGCCTTCTCTCCCGTCGTCCAGCACGACGGTGGCTCCTAACAGCAAATCTTTAAGACGATCGGCCATTTTCATGCAAATAGCTGGATTAAAACGTTCAAACATGCCCTGCAGCAATTCTTCCAACGCCTCCAGCGGAGAATGAGCTTCGCGATAAGGCCGCGGCGAAACCATGGCATCATACACGTCAGCAATCGCTACAAGTTGCGCTAACGGGGAAATATCATCACCTTTCAGTCCTTCCGGATAACCGCTGCCGTCCAGGCGTTCATGATGGTGCAGCGCCGCTCGGCAAACCCGATCCGGCACGCTGACCCCTAGCAGCAATTGATAACTATGAAAAGGATGGCAGTGCATCACATGCTGTTCGTGCGCCAAAAGCACATCGTCTTTCTCCAAGATATACTCCGGCACTCGGCTTTTCCCCATATCATGGAGCAAGCCAGCCGTTACAGCATCACGCACCATAGTTTCATCGTAATTTTGCCA
>CAZKCR010000038.1:0-13701 GCA_964551055.1 uncultured Anaeromusa sp.
TCAACGAGCATCAAGTAGCCATCGCCAACAATATGTCCTATCGCCGCGACGCTCCAGTTGTATTACCAATAGAAGGCCGTATCATCTGGACGGAGTTGACGCAGTTGGCCCTGGAACGGGCTAAAACCGCCCGGGAAGCTGTGGAAATCATCGGCGACCTGGTACATACCTATAAGCTGGGAGGGGACTCTGGCGCTATGTTTGCCGTCACCGACGTCAATGAGGGCTGGTGGGTGGAAGTAACCTTGGAAGGACAATGGGCCGCCCAGCGAGTGCCGGATAATTCCTTTGGCGTCAGAGCCAACATCTTCCGCATCGGCGAAATTGATTTTGCAGACTCCGAAAACTTCAAGTATTCCTCCGATGTCGTAAGTTATGCCCAAAGCATGGGCTGGTACAAAGAAGGCGAACCCTTTCATTTTGCCAAAACCTATGCCGCACCGGAAAAACTGAACGACCCCTACAATACCCGCCGTCAATGGAGGGCGGAAGAAATGCTGGCGCAGCAGCCGAGACAGCTGACCCCCGCCTCGATCATCGCCGTCTTGCGCGATCATTACGAAGGAACCCCTTACGACTTGACCAACGGCTACAAAAAAGGATCCCCCCATCAAACCGACGAGCGAACCCTTTGCAGCGCCAACACCGAAGTCAGCGTCGTTTGCCAAACACGCTCCTGGCTGCCGGCGGAAATTGGCGCTATCACCTGGCGAGCCATGGCCACGCCTTGCACCAGCGTCTTTACGCCCTGGTATTACGGGAACCCAACCATTCCGGAAGCATTTAAACGCGGTTCCAATCTCTACACCGAAAACTCTGCGTATTGGACCTTCCGCGATCTGTCCCGTTACGCCGACGTGCGCTACCAAAGCGTGAGCAGCGCCATCCATAAACGCATCGCGCTCTTTGAGCAAAAAGAATTTGCCACCCAACCACAACTAGAAAAAGAAGCACTGCGCTTGTATATGCAAGATAAACAACAAGCCATCCGCTTCCTCGCAGACACAACCAACAACCTAGCCACGCAATCCGTACAGTTAGGCGACGCCTTGCGGCGCCAATAACCGTGGTATGCTATGGTATATTTCGACAAACACCTCTATAAAAAAACAGCCTGGCTGCCAGTAATGGCAGCCAGCTTCCTGCTTCTAGCCTCGGCAGAAGCTTCGCCGCTCCGAGTTACGGGAGACGTTTCAACTACCTATGAAAAAGACTCTTATAGCGACCAACCAACAATATCCGGCATCACGCATACATTGCGACTGATGTTCGAAAAAGACCTCTCGTCAAATTGGTCAGCCTATACGCGTCTTGGCTACGAGTACACATCGCAGCCCGCCCTGGCCGACTTCAATACCGCCAACGACGCCTACGGCCCTGAGCGTCAGGCAGTGACGGCGTTGGATCAATTTGGCCTCATTTATAGAACACCGAATCTCACCTGCAAAATCGGCCGTCAAGAGGCCAACATCGGCAAAACGACTTTACTTTACAGCCGTCCCGCCACCTATATCGGACGCACCTATTTTGTCGACGGCATCACCGCCGCTGCTTCTGCGGGAAAGTGGGAATTCGATTTTGTAGCGGCGCGAGAAGACAATCCCGGCAGACAAACCAATAAACTATACGCCCTGCGCACAGGCTACCACCCCGCCACCGGCGTGAACTACGGCTGCACCCTAGCGCAATACCAGTACAGCAGTGGTGAGCGCACCCGCCACTGGGCGATTGACGCCGCTTGGCAGCTTGGCAAAAGCACCTTCTCCGCCGAGCATACCCAGTCCAATGCCGCCTCTGATAACAAAGCCTTAGCGGCTAGCTGGGCCTATGACCTAGATGACAAAAACACACTCTGTCTTACGACTTTTCACGTAGAGCAAAGCGGCGACATGGGTAAGCAAACCGGCTTTGACAACGACTGCCGCGGCGTCTATTATGGCCTCACTCGCAAAATTACAGCCCGCGATTCCCTAGATATTTTGTATGCCAAGCAAACGTATTTAAGCACCGGACAAAAAAAGCGCAAACTTGTCGCCACCCTGAGCCATACCTTTTAAAAACCTCTCTATGCGTCATGAAAAAACCGCTTCACCAAGAAGCGGTTTCCATGACGTTTTTTATTTGTTCCTCCGAAAGTGTTTTCACCTTCAACAATTCCTCCGCAACGGCTATAATATGCCGCTGCGTCATGGGCGCGCCAATCGTGCTAAAAGCCATGCGACAGACACTGTCATGCATTTCATCTTTTTGCTGCTCGCTCATTCGACCCAGAAGGCGTTCGAACTTCTTCATATCCTCCAAGGCGCGCGACTCTTCCGGCGCAATGCCCAAAATCAGATTTTCCGCCGCCAGCCCTGCTGATAAAATCACGCCTTCCCGAAATAAACGCTGCCCGTTGACCTCTTGAGAATCCTCCAATGCAAAGAGCAGCTCGCCATTATTACATTCACTGAGAATCTCCCCGCAAGGCGCGATTGTTACATATTGGACCTGACGCCCCCAGAGCACCGACGCCACCGCATGACCTGCTTCATGAATAGCCATAGCATATACATCCATCTTGCGCACCTCTTTCTATACGTTTTTTACACCGCTTGGCACATGCCCTGTGGGCACCACCTTAGAGGCGCTGACACAATACGTTTGTTGATCATCAAAAAAGATATGCGGATTAAAGCTTTCCAACACAGCCGCTTTATCCAGCCCGCCCAGAAAAAACGCTTCGTCCACACTGATGCCCCAGGCGCGCAGCGTTTTGATGGCCCGTTTATGCGCCGGAGCGTCCCGCGCCGTAACCAGAGCCGTCCGAATGGGCTTTTCTTTTTGATCTGCAAAGATTTTTTGTAAATTATTCAGCGCCGCCAGAAACGACTTAAACGGTCCGGCCCCCAGCGGCTCTTCACTTTTCTCTGTTTCATGCTGTTTAAAGGCGGCCAGCCCGCCTTCTTGAAATACCCGCTCCGCTTCATCGCTGAAAAGCACGGCGTCTCCATCAAAGGCAATCCGAATTTCACCCGAAGCCTCTATCTGCTCTATATAGGACCCTTTATAAATCGCCGCACTGGCATGACCATTGGCAAGAGCCAGCTTTACATCCTCTGTATTGGCGGATAAAAACAGATCCGCCGCAAAGGACTGCAAGTATTTATACGGGGTCCTGCCGCGCGTAAAAGCGGCGCGGGTAATCCCCAAGCCGTATTCTTCAATGGCATTGAACACGCGCAGTCCGGTATTGGGATCGTTCTTAGAAATCAAGATAATTTCTACCAAGGCCTCGCCTGTTTCCGGGTGCCGCAGCTCTAACAGACGCTTGATCAAAGGAAAAGCTACCCCTGCAGACAGCATTTCGTTTTCATGCTGAATTTGATACTCCGTATAGGCGGCTTCGCCTTCCTGCTCAAACACTTTATTACTCTCATCCAAATCAAAGAGCGCTCTAGAGGATATGGCAATGACTAATTTTCCTTCTAATGATATGGCCATCTTCCGCCTCCGTAATTCGTTAGTAGATTATGAATTTGGTTTCTAGACGCTGTTGAATAATTCCTTTTTCGGTAAAACAAAAGCGGCTTCCCTAAAAAGAGAAACCGCTAACCATTATAACATCATACGCATAAGTTCAATATCTGCGCAATTGGTTTCCTTAGTCAAGATCTCCCTTAGCTAACGAGTCTTCTAGCAAGGCAAGTAAAATCACTTTATTATTTTCCCAGTCAACTTCCGCAAACACCTCTGAACTGCAATGATACTCTTCATTAACTATATTTTCTATGTACTGGGACATCGTTTCTTGCAACATTTCACACCAAATTTCGCGACTACTACTATTCTTCTCCAAATACAACGGCATACTTGCGGGGGAAAGATCCGAGATGATAAACAGCAGCACATGGGGTTTCAAAATATAGGTAGAAACTTGTTTAGCACCTCTTCCGAAATTTTCGCGTATTTTTTGAGATAGCCTAGTAGCCAATTTTCCTTCCTCGGCAATTTGATGTGCATTTACCACTTTAAATAACGAGGAAGTAAATATCTTTACTGAGAAATTATATAAAGACGTAGCGTCTACCTTGCTGTCAAAAAGATAGTAAGCAGAAATCGCACATTGATAATAAGCTTCTAATTTAGGCACCGTTGTCTTTCTTATTATATCTACAATCGAGTTTTTATATTCTTGAAACGGATGTTTTTTCCCGAACTCATTAATTGATACCTGTTCCCATTTTTTCAAAGGACTAGCAAAGAATGCAACCTGGACATTTTTTCGAGCTGCCAGCCATTGAAGTTTTACAAATTCAGGTATTTCATATTGCTCGTGCATTTCCCTCATATACTGAATATGTTTTTCTGTTAATCGCTGTATATCGTTATCTTGATAAGCAATTTTTTTAGAATACCTGTTAGGCACCTCAAAACACCTCTATTTTTATTAGCCGCTGATTTTCCAAACAACTTTTGGCACAAATAGTACTTAGTTCGCCCTCAGCTTATTTATTTAGAGAAAGGAAGCCTAGCCTCTTCGCTGAGACAGGCTTCACGCTTCTCCAACTATATAATTCTACACTTTAAAGTGGCTTACTAACTCTTCCAATTCAATGGCAATGTCAGCTACCATTTTGCTTAAAGCTGCTAACTCTTCCGTAGAAGCGGATTGCTCTTCAGAGGCTGCTGCAACCTCTTGGGAAGAAGCCGCATTGGTTTCAATAATGCCATTCACCTCTTGCACAGCCGTTTGAATAATAACCGCATTTTCGGCCAGCACTTGCAAGCGCTCTTTTAACCCATTTATTTTTTGTTCGGATTGAGCAATCCCCTCAAGAATAACATTCATTGAATTACCGCTCTTTTCTATGTTATCAACTTGCGTATCAACTTGATCTAAATTACTTTCCATTGTTCGAACGGTAACAGAAGTTTCTGCTTGAATATCCCCAATAAGATTGCTAATTTTTTTTGCGGCCTGAACCGATTCCTCTGCTAATTTCCTTACTTCTTCCGCAACAACGGCAAAGCCTCTTCCATGCTCTCCCGCCCGCGCCGCTTCAATCGCTGCATTTAAGGCCAGTAAATTAGTTTGACCAGAAATCTTGGTAATAATATCAACAATACTTCCAATTTCTTGCGAGCGACGCCCTAAGTTTTGGATTGACTCGGTTGCAAATTTCACAGTACTGCGAACTGTAGCCAATTGCCCAATAGCGCCATTTAACATTTCAATCCCCGAGGTAGCAACTTGGGACGTATCTTTAGCTGAATCCAAGGTTACGTTTACTTCTTGAAGACCTTCTTCTACCAGGGTTTTATTTAGCAGCATTTTTTCTTTGACTTGGGTAATTTGGCTAGCCTGTTTTGTAGCACCTTCGGCAATTTCACTGATAGCTTCCGCCGTTTGAGTCGCGGATTGCCCAATTTGCTCGGTTCCTTGCGCTAAAGCGTCCGCATCGGCAGCGGCTCTTTGAGCGGCATTTTTCATTTTAATGACAACCTGAGAAAGATTGCCCCGCATCTCATTGAAACAACGCGCCAATTGTCCAATTTCATCAGCCGAGGAAACAGACTCTTTTTGTTGCCGTAAATCTCCTTTCGCCAGCAGTACGCATTCATCGCGCAGCAGGATAACCGGCTCTGCAATTTTTTTGCTTAACGCTACCACGAAAAGGACAGCAAGAATTAAACAAACAATGGATATGCCTAACATGGCTCGCATCAAGGAGTTTACTTCTATCTTTGTTTCTTGTTCCGGTGCGGTAACCATCATAAACCACCGCTGACCGCCTACAAGTTCAATCGGCGAAATAGTGCCGACGCGTTCTACGCCATCAACAAATCGATACTGCCCTCTAGCAGCCTGGCCCGATGACGCAACCTTGGCAAATAACGCTTTGAGCCTTTCATCAAGCCCGCCAGCGTTAGAGCCTAACTCTGCATTCATCTTGTCATCAGCAAAATTCAGCTTTCCAATCAGCTCTGCATTCTTGGGATGCATCACCACCGTACCAGCCGAGTCAAGAACCAAAGCGTAGCCGCTCTCTTTAAACTTAGCCTCACTAATCAGTTTTCCAAAGCTGTCCATCGAGATAGAACCACTTAACACCCCAGTCATTTTCCCTTCAGAAAATACAGGTACGGCCACTACCACAGACGCCTTCCCAAGCGCTCGACTTACAACCACATCCGAGGTTGTCGCCTTTCCCGTCGATTTAACTTTATGAAAAAAGCTTCTATCGGAAAGATCCACTTTGCTTCCATCCGGGCGCAGTCCGCTTCCGTTCATGGATATGTAGGTTATACTTTCTAGAAAATCAAGTTGTTTCTGGCAATCTTTAAGTGCTTCAATAAGAGCCAGCTCATCCTGAGGATCGTAGATTCTGCGGATTCCCGCAAATGATTGCAGTTGTGTTTTGGCGCTATATACATACCCTTGCACTCGTTGTCCATAGTCCGAGGCAATAGCCGTTGCCGTTTCATCTACGCTCTGACTCAAGGCCCGTTGCGAAATATAGTACCCAATACCTGAAACTAATGAAAAAGCGACTAAAATAAACGGCACCATAACCAGTAACAGTTTTTTCTTTAAACTAGTAATCTGCATCTGCCTTTCCCCCATTCGTTTTAGTAGCTGTCTAATTCCATCTGCCGGGAATATCCTTTGTCCAACGCTTGCCATGCCTCTTCTTTAGTGGTTGCAACAGGAAAAATATAATCAAATTTTGCGATCTTAAAGATATTGCGTAAAAATTCCTGCTGCACTACAAATGCAATATCGCCGCCTGAATTTTTCACTTTTTTAGCGAAAGACACTAAAACACCCAAGCCGGTACTGTCAATTTTATGCAATCCATCGATATCCAAAACATAATAGCTATTTTTTTCAACAAGAGCTGTCAATTTTTCACTGGCCACACTTGAATTTTCATAAACTATTTTTCCCAAAAATTGAATATTACTGTACCCTGTGTTAGCCGAACGCACGATTTCGATACCGTCCGTCTGCGCTTCATAGCGATCTACTTGCGTTTTTCCCATCTCCATTGCCTCCTATCTTTTTACGCATTGTAAATACATGCTTCCCTTCAACATTTTTTTCTGAATAGTACTCATCCATATATTCTTTAATATAAAGCAAGCCTCTGCCTGACTCGCTCCATAATAGATCTGCACAGTCCATCGTAGTTAGCCGCTCCAGCACAGTTTCAGATATACCCGGTCCTTCATCAGCTATTTGAATCTCCCAATACTCTTCGTTGCAACAAACAACAATATCGATAGCCGATTCTCGAGTCGGCGCCATTTTCTCCGCTGCACACATAGCGTTGATTACCGCTTCTCTCACCGCAAACGCGACTTGCGCAGCCATAGTTGCTTCTAACGATTTTGCTATATACTCAATAGTTAAATCCACAAGTCCTAACCACTTTTTTTGCGCCGGAATCGTCAACTTTACTTCTTCTCCCATTACAACTCTCTCTCCTCAAGAAAATCAATATAAACAAAGGAAATATCATCATCTCGAGGAAAAGCGCGAATAAAATCGGTGAATTTTTCAATCACCGCTGCGGTAGAAGCTTCTTTGCGACCATACATTTGAATGTAATTCAAAAGATACTCCATCTTTAACCGTTTTTCAGAAAAAAGCGCCTCAATTCCATCCGAGTAGATCAAAATTTTAGAACCCTGATCATATCGAAATAGTTCACTTTTAATTGGCAGCTGCGGAAACATCCCCACCGGCGGACAACCTTCCTCTAACCAGCGGACTTTGGCGCCTTCAAAGAAAGCCACCGGAGGACTCCCTGCATTCACATACTCGGCCGTCTTATTGACAGTATCAAGCAGCAAGCAAAATGCGGTGCAATAATATTCGCCTTGCTGCACTTGTTCATTAAATCCCAGCATAGTTGCATTCAGCTTGGCAATAAGGTCCTTGGCATTATCAGCCTCTTTTAAAAGCGTCGGTAAAATCGAACGCAAATACATGCCAATCATGGAGGTGGCCGTACCATGTCCCATTACATCAAGCATCACTACGCCAATCTTTCCATCAGAAAGACACTCCCAATAATATAAATCCCCTCCTAAAAATCCAATTGGCAAATAACAACCACTAATGCTAACCTGATTACTCTCTAGTGCTGCTGGCAATAAGTTTTTTTGCAGTTGCTGCGCAATTTCTAATTCATTCACTAAGTTCCGATTATGCCGTTCAAGTTTTTTCTCACGTCGTCGCCTTGCCTCTAATTCATCCTTCAATTGCAAAGCAGCTTTTAACCTGGGTACTATAAAAACAGAGTTGAAAGGCTTGAGAATATAATCCTGAATCCCTGCCTGAAAAGCAGCTTCTTGCACTTCACGGTCTTCTGAAGAAGTGATCATAACAACTGGAACATCTTTATATCTAGGTGCGCTTTTTATGCGCTTGCATAATTCAATTCCATCTAAATCAGCCATAACTAACGACGTCAAAACTAAATCAATCTCAGTTGCAGGTATTTCGGTATCTTTAACAAGCCCCAAAATTGTCAGTGCTTCCAGTGAACTCCTAGCTACACACACATCTGACCAGCCTGCAGTTGCTAAAATATCAGTAATAATCTTAATACTCATCTCACTATTTTCAATAACAAGAAACCTATATGCACTCACATTGCACCCACTCCGCATCTGATCTCAATTTCCCAAAGTCGGTTGATATGCCTGGACGTCAACTTGAGACAAGTACTTCCTGATTGAAGTTCAATACCCATTTAATAGCTTCGTTATGAATGTCAGCGATTCTTGAAAGATCAATATTAATATGTTGCGCAATATCCACAACTCGCTCCCACATTCCCTCTTCACAGGCCAGAATTAATTGGTAGCTCTTTGTCAAAAGAGTACCGCCGGCTTCCTCCCGCCCCAGCAATGTACCGCTTAACTCCTCAGACAAATGTATTTCAAGCAGTGCTTTTTCCATAGGAACACCCAGCAAAACATCTAGACTCGATAAAATTCCCACTGCCGCATATTCGGCTTTCTTCATTTTCAGCCCTAGTTCTTCTGCAAGCACTTCTAAAAATTTTGCGCGAATCATGCTTCGATTAATCACTTCATCATGATTCCCTTCTCGCTCTTTACACAGTGCCGCAATATAGCACCACTTTTTCACATCTGCCATTCCAAGGCGAACCAGCGCGTGCTTTATTGTTTTTATCTGAGTCCCTCTACTAAAATAAGAAGAGTTTGCTATCTTTAAAATCTCATAAGAAAACGCCGTATCCATTTCAATAATGTCAGCCACTTTGGCAAAATCAAATTCTTTTTCGCTCAATATACTCAGCAAACGAATTTGATTTAATTTGCTGGGCTGAATCCCCTGGGAAGAAACAATTTGGGGTTTGGCAAAAAAATACCCTTGAAAATAGGTGTAGCCCCAATAGAATGCATTTTGATACTCTTCATAGTTTTCCACTTTATCCGCTAAAAATTCAATATTTCGCACAGAGTATCGTTGCACGATTTCTCGTTTTTCGTTTTTTGAGCGCTCCAAAAAATTAATTTTCACAATATCCGCTTGGTTTAATAACATTTCATGATTTGCGTCCAACGCAAACTCACCAACACAAATTGTGTATCCCAACGATTTAAGTTTTTTACATGCTGCAACAACTTCGTCTGTATTTTTCCCTGTTTCTAAAATATCGATTACTAACTGTTCTGGTGGAAATAGTGTGGCAATTCCTTCTTTTAAAAAGGTATCTGTAAAATTAACAAATACTTTTTTACTACCTGCTAAGGAATCAAAGGTTGTAGATAAAAAGCTAGCCGTGATTACGCTTGATGTAGCAACATCTCCATTTTCACAAGTGTAACTTTCGTATCCGGCTTCCCGATATAACAGTTTATAACCAACAACCTGTTCTTTACGATCAAATACTGGTTGTCGAGCAACAAGCAAGCTCATCCTTCATTTCAACTCCACTCTCAATTAAACACTAAAAAACAAAAAGCCAATAACCGAAAATCGGATATTGGCTTTTCATTTAACAATCGAATTTTACTCTTTGTCAAACTTTACCAGTTAACTTTTCTGTTATCCATCGGCAAATTTTATTGTATTTTGTATCTGCATTCATTGTTTATCATAAGCAGTCACTATGATACCAAGTGAATTTCAAATACGGTACTTCGTTTAGTTTTTTCAAAACCAGTAGGGTAATCACTATCATCTTGTCAGATTTTAGCATTATGTTAAAACCAAGTCAATGGTCATATATCTTTCTTTTCTTACCATGCCAGAACCAGCATGTTTTAGAACTTTAGTCCCATATTTTCTTGTTTTTACTCTTTTACGGTTCTTGTATCAAGTTCAGCAATAGGACACATCAATACTAACAAAATCGCTTTCTGACTTTCATGATCAAATTCAATAAATACTTCCGGCACCCCCGGATAGATTTCACTGAAAATATTTCTTATTTCTCCCAAAACAGTTGCTCTCACTACATCGCACCAAACTTTATAATCCTCTTGGTTTTTGAGAAACAAGGCATTTATTACAGGCAAAAGTTCAGAAATGACAAAAAGAACAATTTGATTTTCAAAAATATACACCGAAACCTGCTTAGGACCTTTTCCAAAGTCATCACGCATTTTTTGCGATAACTTAGAAGCCAGCATTTCTTCTTTTTGATAATGCTCCGCACCAATTCCCTTAAACAAAGGAGTACTGAAAAATTTCACAGAGAAACTATAGGCAAATTGTGAGTCAGTATGTCCCTTAAAGAGATAGTAAGCAGGAATTGGAGTTTGATATAATTCTTCAAGTTTCGGAACAGCGATTTCTTTCATTAGTTTGAGATACAAATTTCTGTATTCTTGGAATGGATGCTTTTGTAAAAATTCACTTGCAATAATTTTTTCCCATTTCTTGATTGGGCTGGCAAAAAGACCGATTTGAACGTTCTTCCGTGCAGCTAACCACCGAAATGCAATAAACTCCGGCAGTTCATATTGAGTATGTATTTCTTTCATATATAAGATGTGTTTATTCAACAGTCGATTCAGATTAATTGCTTCCAAGCACCTTATTTTTTTCTTATCCAATTTTGACACCTCTAAATAATAGTGAATTACTGGGTCACCCTATTTCTTTTCTAGTCCGTTCATATTCCTCACCATACAAGGAAACCTGATTTCTCCCATTTCCTTTTGCCTGGTACAACGCCGAGTCCGCCCGCATAATCATTTCCTTTATAGCATCTTGCGAAGCGGGCGTTTGCGTCGCCACGCCAACACTAACTGTTATATATGCACTTACATCTGAGCCTTCATGTACAATTTGAAGTTTCTCTATCTCTTGCCGCAAGGTCTCGGCAACATATTTTGCACCTTTTTCATCCGTATTGGGCAGCAAACACGTGAATTCTTCACCACCATATCGCGCAACCACATCTCCCGACCTAAAACACTTTGCCTGAATGGCTTTAGCAATTCTTTTCAAGCACAAATCTCCTTGCGGATGACCATATATATCATTGTACCTTTTAAAAAAATCAACATCCAGGATCAAAAAAGATAGGACCTTCTTTTCCCGCAAACATCTTCCCCATTCTTTTTTCAGTATTTGATCAAAAAATCTTCTATTAGCAATTCCGGTAAGGCCATCCAAAACACATAATTGCCTCAATTCTTTATTGGCTTCTTCCAATTGAGAAATCCGTTTTTCGACTTGGCAATAATAACAGCCAAGCAGGAAATTCATCAAAACAACATACACCATGGTTTCAAGAACTCTGGCAAAATTTTCTTCAGAAAAACTTAACGCCGTACTCGACTCTGAAAAATAGCAAACACAATAACCTAAGATAGCAACTCCAGAAAAGAAGCCGCAGTAAACGCCTCCAAACAACACCGAAAACGCTTGTATAACCATAAAAAGAAATACTGGATTCGATATCTCAAAAAAGGATACCATGGCACCTGCCAGCAGATTGAGAAGCACACAGATCAGCCAGCGATTTTGCCGGTTTATTGCATAAAGCTTCAATACAAAATCCTCCTCCAATTAATAACACTATTCTTTACACTAAAATTCATCTCATAAATATAAATTGTTGCAATGTAAGTTTTTTTCAAAAAAATAAAAAGCCTACACTTTTATAGTGCAGGCTTTTCATCAAACAAATCAGATCTTATCTTTTTGCAAGACTCTGCCGAGCGTAACCTGGCCATATATAATTTTGCCACTATGATATATTGCATTTAAAACTTATTCATCTTGTACAACCTGAACACTTTTAAATTTCAATACTCATGCTCCCAATGGCTTACCCGAAAAAACCGTTTAACTATATACTTTCCAAAGCGCGTAATGCACTTTCTTACATTACCCTTTAATTATTCGTCAATGCACTTTCAACAATACCTACAAACTGTAATTTTACGTTATTTTGATATTAGCACCATTACTTTACTAAGTCAACAGTCTTGCATCATCCTCAAGAGCACTACCAACATCTCTTTTTTGTAGGAAAATCATCCCGCAGCAAAGGGCCGCCTTCTTACGATAGTGCTACAACTTTATTTCTGCCTTCATTTTTTGCTTTATAGAGTCCCTCATCGGTTGCCTTAAGAAGTTCTGCAACACTACCTTTCGTACTCGGATAGGAGCCAACGCCCGCACTTGCCGTCAACCGTATCAATCCACAGCTTGTTTGAAATTTGAAATTTGAAATTGACAACAGAATTCTTTTCGCAACTATGACGGCATTCTGTAAATTGCATTGAGGCAAACAGATTATAAATTCATCGCCTCCATAGCGCGCGATCCAGTCCAATTTATCTTGGCGGATGTATTCAACGAAACAACTCGAAATTTGCTTAAGAATTTCATCACCTACTGCATGTCCATAAAAGTCATTTATCCGTTTAAAATGATCGATATCTATCATTACCACGGATATTTCTCTGTCCTGCAAAGTCGCAAGTTCAAAATCTTGCTGTATTCTTTCATCCATATACCTTCGATTAAACAAGTTGGTAAGTGCATCTCGAGTAACTGATTCATTCAATTCAAAAAGAGCTTTTTTTATGCCTAACGATTCTGCTTTATTTCTCAACCACGCGGGAAAAAGATCTTCTTTCAGCTTAAGCTGACACAATTCTTTTACTAGTTCAAGAACTACAATAGAACCATCTTCTTGCTCAACCGGAACCGCCTCAACCAAGAAGGTTTTGTTGGCAACACACTCTATTTTCATGAATTTTTCTTTCTGCTTTGCTGCGTTTAAAGAGATACAATTGCTGCAGGGTTCATCTTTGTCCCAGCAACAGAAACAGCTTTCCTGCTTTAGCAACTCCCCTTCGGCCTTATGCATTTCCTGAAGATAAAGAACTTGGTTATCCTTAACAGACACTAGCCGGACGGTATCATAGTAACGCGCCAGCACTTGATAATCCTCAAAAAAATTACATATTTTTAATACATCCAATCTAATCACCTACTATTGCTTTTTATTTGGACCATCAATACGTAATCCTCTTTTCAAGATCACTAGAACCGCCACTACTGTATTCTTTTGTCTCTCTGTACGATGTTCAGAACTACTCATTCTACCTCCTTACTTATTTTTTAAAAATAAAAAGCCAATATCTTTAAAAGACATTGGCTTTTCACCACTACTACTTACGGCTTCAAAACCTGTAGCAAGGCTCTGCACAACG
>CAZKCR010000039.1:0-11227 GCA_964551055.1 uncultured Anaeromusa sp.
GACTGAGGGTTATGGAATACGATTTTGGAGATAAAAAAGAAGGCCGCTGCCGCGGCCTTGCTTGCTTCTTCCAAGAACTTCCCTGAAAAACTTACTTTTCGTTCAATTTTTTCTCCATGCGTTTTTGAAAGTTCCGTAACCCATAACGGGACATAACGACGTTCAGACGCTGACCTTTTTCAGCAACATCTTCATACACCGCTAGTATGGCGTCCAGGTATTTAGGCACTTCTTTTTCGGCGACAAATTCTGCGACAACTTTACCTTCTTGCGTATAGCGTCCGCCTTTGCCGCCTACATAGATATGATAACCTTCCTTACCAATTTCCAGCGCTTGCTTGGGACATAAACGCACACAAACACCGCAGGATAGGCATTTTTGATAATCAATAACCAGTTCACCGGATTCCAGCGACATGGCTTTCGCCGGACAGCGTTTCACGCAGGCGCCGCAGCGTACGCAAGCTTCCTTCTTCAGCAGCGGCTCCGCCGCTCCCCGGAAGCCTACATCATGCCCCTGGGGCTTGGTACAAGCATTAGCGCAGCCACAGACAGTAAATTTCGTCTTAGCCGGCAGGTCTTTGCCGACATAGTCTTTATCCAGCATTTTTCCCAGGCTGTTCGTATCCACCAGGCCATACGGGCAAGTGCTGTTGCCGGGACACACCATGACGGGACGCACACGCAGACCGCAAACCGCATGCTGCAGCCCAGCATCTAAAATAGCCTGCAAGGCCTCTTCAAAGCGTCCCTCCGGCACTCCAGGAATCTCTACACCCTGACGCACCGTAAAATGCACCTCGCCATTACCGAATTTCTCCGCCAATGCCGCAATCTTGCGCAAATCCTCTGCTGTTGCATTGCCTGCGCAATTGCGCAGGCGCATCAAAAGCAGCCCTTTTTGCCGTTGGGGAATAAAGCCGTATTTTTTGTAGTCCGGTTTCGCCGCCATAGTAGCACCTCGTTCTTTAAATTTGATATTCAATTTTTTCCGCTTTGCCGGTTCCTAAATATTTCAACTGTCGAAACGCACTAAAATGCAGCCAGCGGTTCGCTAAGGCCGCTTTTTCATTATACGCCGAATCCGTCCAAAGCAAAAGTTCTTCCCGCAATTTTCGGAAATCATCCGGCGAATGTACCAGCCAGAGCGCTCCCTTGGCGTCAACCAACGGCAATCCGTCATAGGCAAAGTCTGCCACTACTGCCACATCCTGCACGCGGCCCTTGCGAATCTCTACTATTAGTCCGGTAGCGGCATCTAAGAGATTCATGTCCTCCGGATAGGCGTATGTCTGACCGGAAACAGGCACTGCTTCACCAATACTAAAGGCGTGCGAAGCGCTTGTAAAACGGCGCACTCCTTCTTCTTCCAGAACATAGTAATATTCATCAAACAGGCTCGCCTGCACTACCAAATCTTCTTTGATAAAACGGGTGCGTGTTTGTAAGCCTTTGACCTTGCCGGAGATAATACCGCCGCCGCTGACGTCGTACCCGTCCACAAGCACAAACCGCCCTGTCGCCGCATTGTTGCGAAACTCATCAAAGCATACTTCATTCTTGGTCCTGATGAGAACTTCCGCGACATCGTTGGTATTAATCTGTAACGCATTTTCCACATGCGCCAAGGAAGTCGCGTCAATCACCTTGATGATCGACTGAATTGCGCATTCCACCTCTTGCGTTCCCAGCTTAAGTTTATAGGTTTTGTCTTTACGCAGAGGCTGCCGCCCCATCCAAAAGAGATTGGCCTGAAACGTATCTGCAACCAAGGGCTTCGTCTCCGGAAACGAAATGACTTCGCCACGCTGATTAAAAAATTCATCTTCAACAGTGATCCCCACAGACATGCCAGCCGTTACTTCGTGCCGCGGCTTCTCCGACCACCCCTCAATGCTTTTAACCCGCGTTCGCTTGCCACCAGGCGAAATGATAATCTCATCGCCTACCCGCAGCGTACCGGCCTCAATGCGCCCGGCAATAATGCGGCGGTGATCAAATTTATACACGTCTTGAATAGGAAAACGCAAGGCCGCCTGGGTCGGTTCCTCACTTTTTTCAAAACCGTCAAGAGCAGCTAAGACTGCCTCACCCGTATACCAAGACATTTCAGCAGATGTAGAGGCGATGTTTTCACCATGAAAAGCGGAAATAGGAATGTATTTCAAAGGATATACCTGAAGCGCCCCTAAAAACTCACTCATTTCCTCTTTAATTTTCTGAAAAACGTCCTCAGAATACGAAATCAAATCCATCTTATTAACAAGGACATAAACCTTTTGAATACCTAAAAGCGACAGCAGATAGCCATGCCGTTTAGACTGCTCTTGAATCCCTTCGTTGGCGTCAATTACCAACAACGCCGCTTCCGCATTGGCGGCGCCGGAAATCATGTTCTTCAAAAATTCCTTATGCCCCGGAGCGTCAATAATCACATAGTCCCGCAGTTCCGTTTGAAACTGCAGCTGTGTCGTATCAATCGTAATGCCTTGCTTCTGCTCTTCTTCAAAGGCATCCAGCAAATACGCATATTCGAAGGGTTTGCCTTTTTCTTTGGAAATCCGCTTTACTTTTTCAATCGCCCCTTCAGGCAACGAATGCGTATCATACAGCAATCTGCCGATCACTGTCGATTTACCGTGATCCACATGCCCTACCACCACAATTTTCAGTACATCTCTTGCTTGCGTCA
The DNA here is from genome assembly GCA_964551055.1 of uncultured Anaeromusa sp. Classification (GTDB taxonomy): domain Bacteria; phylum Bacillota; class Negativicutes; order Anaeromusales; family Anaeromusaceae; genus Anaeromusa. The sequence continues at coordinate 2,693 of CAZKCR010000039.1, forward strand.
CCTTAGCGCCCTCCTCGGTCGTACTTCATCTGCCATTTTACATATAGCCGTCTTTGCGCAATTTCTGCATAGCGTAGGAATCCTCTTGATCCTGCGCTCTGCCGGCTCGTTCACTGACATTGGTATGCTTAAGCTCTTCAATAATTTCCGCTACCGTTGTCGCCTGAGAGTCAATCTGCCCTGTGCAGGGCTGGCAGCCCAGACTGCGATAGCGTTTGCCGTTTTTGGCAAAATATAAATCAACGAGAGGAATGTTTTCCCTGCCAATATACTCCCAAATGTCCAGTTCATTCCAATGTAAAATGGGATGGACGCGGATATGATTGCCTTTAGGAAAGTCTGTTTTAAACTGGTCCCACAATTCCGGAGGCTGGTTGGTATAGTCCCAGTTGGATTCTTTATTACGTTCGCTGAATACCCGTTCTTTGGACCGCGAGCCCTCTTCATCACGGCGAATTCCCAGAATCAATCCTTCAAACTCATATTGGGTCACCACCTGCTGCAGCCCTTCCGTTTTTAGCGCTTTGCAGCACGCCAAGCGTCCCTTTTCCGGCCCCATGCCCGCTTGCAGCGCCGCATCATTGCTGTGCACAATCAAATCCAGTTGATACTCCTTGGCCATGCGATCCCGAAAAGCAATCATTTCCGGAATTTTATAGGTGGTGTCCACATGAATAAAGGGAAATGGGCAATGCCCGAAAAAAGCCTTTTTCGCCAACCACAGCAAGACTGTCGAATCTTTGCCAATCGACCACAGCATGCCTAGTTTGCCGAATTTTTTATAGGCTTCTCTCAAAATAAAAATACTTTGTGCTTCCAACCTATCTAAATGATCCATCATCGTTTCGCTCCTCTTTAGTATGCATTGGCTTCTTTGCTGTCGACGGCAAGAACTTTTTCCGCTCCGTCAGGACCGATAATATGCCAATAAAGTACGCCGCTTTGATTCTTTGTGTATAAATAACCGCCTCGTCCTCCAATGTCAGCGCCCAAATAGTAACGAATGGCTTGGCAGCGGCATTCTTTAACGCAGGCCGTACAGCCCCAGCAGTCCTGGAGGCAGCGAATTTCCGTCTTTCCTTCTTCTCCCACCTGCAGCAGGTTGCCGGGACAAACCTCTCGGCACTGGCCGCAACCGGTACAACGCCGCCTGTCAATGCGTATGCTCATAGCGTTCATCCTTTGTTACCAGCTCTCGCAATTTGACAGTAAACTGCCCGTTTTCCCAGCGAGAGTTGACATATTTCAGCCAATTGGCATCATCTTTTTGGGGATAATCCAGATTTTCTTGAAACGCATGCCAGCGCGTTTCCCGGCGCGCTAGCAGATGACAAAGAAGGGCTTGACAGACATACAGCCGGTCAAACACCTCGTGCAACTTCACCAATTCGAACATGCCGGACACGGTTACGCGTTCGCCAAGCGCCAGCAATTCGCCAATACGCTCCTGCGCCGCTTTCAGACCCGTTTCCTGATAGCCGTACTGCGTGGCAATACCGCCGGCATAATCATCCATTATTTTTTGCATGGCTTCTTCCAGCTCTTGCGGCGTATAGAAAGAAGTTCCTTCTGTCTGCAAAAAGCCTTCCAACTGCCGTGCCTTTGCCGCTACACCCTCAGCGTCCGGCTCTTGAAGAGCTCGTCCCTTTATATAACGCAAAATCCCTTCGGCGGCAATTTCCCCTTCAGCCAGACAGCCTGTAACATATTTTTGCGGACTGCCGCCTGCCACATCGCCTGCCGCATATAAACCAGGCAGCGTTGTCGCCCGCTCCCGATCCACCCAGTAGCCGCTTGCCGTATGCCCGCCCACAACATAGGGCTCAGTCCCTTCGATTTCCACGCCCGCCGCCGCAGGCCCGCGACCTTGCTCAACCCAGCGCAGCGTTTGCGCCGGAGCCATATTCAAATACGCCTTGAACAAATCATTTTCTTCGGCCGCCGTAATGCCTTGGGTGCGCAAGACGCAAGGACCGCGCCCCGCCCGATTCTCCTGCACCGTAGAGTAAAGGCGGTTAGCAGTGCAAAGCTCGCCATAACGCGCTTCATATTCCGCTCCCGCCGCATTGACCTGCGGCGCTCTCACTCCTTGCGCGATGGTTCCTGTCGGCGCAATCGTATCCTTACAGCGCAACGCGATAAACCGCATTTCCAGCGTAGTCAATTCTGCTCCGGCACGAATACCCATCGCATAGCCTGCGCCGGTATTAAAAGGCGAATACCACATTTTGTGCCGTGAAGCCCCTGGATTATTCGGACGATAGAGGCCTGCCGCGCCGCCGGTAGCGCACAACACCGCTTTGGCGTTAAAGACATACAATATTTCTTCGTCCACGCCAAGACCGTAGGCCCCGACGACTTGGCCGTCACGCAAAATGTAGTCAATAACCGCCACACGGTTCAGCACTTCTACCTGTTCCTGCGCCTCGACTGCCGCGGCTAGAAGCGGCTTGATATTTTCCCCGTTAATGCGAATATTACGCTTACCTCTAGCGGCATACTCGCCGTGCTCGTCTTTTTGAATGACCAGGCCCAGCTCTTCCAGCTTGGTTGTCACGCGATTAAAGCGCTCCGCCAAGGAATAGACCAAGTCTTCCCGAATGATTCCCGCAGCGTCGTTGCGCACATACTCCAGATAGCTTTGCGGCGTCTGGCCTTTTACAATATACGCATTTAGCGCGTTCACGCCGGCCGCCAGACAACCGCTGCGCTTAATCTGGGCTTTTTCCGCAACAAGCACCTTGGCGGCAGACTGCGCCGCAATGGTCAAGGCGGCAAAACAACCGGCTGTGCCGCCACCGACAATCAGCACATCCGCCGTCAGCCGCCTGATTTCCAAATTCCCCATGGTTTTTGTTCCTTTCCATTTTCCAGCCTTTAAATGCAGTAATCATCCAAAAATATTTTTAAGTCCTTGGGCTTTACATATACCTGCTCTCCTTGCTGCAGCTTCAATTCCCGATACCGTTCCTGCGTCAATTCCGCTTCCACCAGCTCTTTGGTATCTTCGCGCTGCAATTCCAAAAAGACGGTAGGACCGACGGCGCGAAGATAAAGAATGCGGGCCTGAAAAAAATTCGGTTCTTGCGCGGTTCTTTCAATCTGCAAGTTATGAGGCCGCACATAGCTGACAACTGCGGTTTCTTCGGTCGCTGCGTATTCCGGCGCGGCAACTGAGATCGAACCCAATTGCACTTGTCCTTGATTAAGACGACCGCGAAACAGGTTCACATTGCCCAAAAAATCATAGACAAACGCATTCCGTGGTTTTTCATAGACCTCTTCCGGCGTACCTTGCTGCTCAATGCGCCCCTGATTCAAAATAACGACACGATCTGCTACATCCAGCGCCTCTTCCTGGTCGTGAGTAACAAATACGCTGGTCACATCCAGCTTGTCGTGCAGCTGCCGCAGCCAGCGGCGAAGTTCTTTACGAACTTTCGCATCCAATGCGCCAAACGGCTCGTCAAGGAGCAATACCTTAGGTTCCACCGCCAAGGCCCTAGCCAAGGCCACCCGTTGCCGCTGACCGCCGGAAAGCTGAGCCGGATAGCGCTGTGCATAGCCCTCTAAGCGCACCAAGCCCAGCAGCTCATGCACTTTATCGGCAATCTCCTGCTTTGAAGGACGCTGCCGAGCCGGGCGTACCTGCAGTCCAAACGCAACATTATCAAACACATTCATATGCCGAAAAAGAGCATAATGCTGAAATACAAAGCCCACCTGACGCTGACGCACATCCTGCTGCGTCGTGTCCTGGCCGTGAAAAAGCACAGTTCCAGAGTTTGCTTGTTCCAGACCGGCAATAATCCGCAAAAGAGTTGTCTTGCCTGAGCCAGAGGGCCCCAGCAGCGCCACCAGTTCGCCCGTAGGCACCTTTAGGTCAATGTTTTGCAAAGCCGTAAAATCGCCAAAGGTTTTATTGATTCCTGTTATTTCAATGCTCATTTTCCGCCAACTCTCCTTGCTCAAGCTCGCTTTGCGCTTTGGCCAGCTGCGCCTTCACTTTCCATTCGGCAATGTTTTTAATGACCAATGTAAAAATAGCCATCAAAGTCATCAGTGAGGCCACAGCAAAGGCGGCCACAAACTGATATTCGTTATACAAGATTTCCACGTGCAGCGGCAGCGTATTTGTAAAACCTCGTACATGGCCGGAAACAACAGACACAGCGCCAAATTCACCAACCGCTCTAGCACTGGTTAGAATGACGCCATACGCCAGCGCCCATTTAATATTAGGCAGCGTCACGCGCCAAAACGTCTGCCAGCCGTTAGCGCCCAAGGAAAGAGCCGCTTCTTCTTCGGTTGTTCCCTGCGCTTCCATAAGAGGAATCAGTTCCCGCGCTATAAACGGAAAGGTAACAAAAATCGTCGCTAAGATAATGCCAGGCGGCGCAAAAACAATTTTCACCCCCTGCTCCAACAGCCACGGTCCAAAAACACCGGGCTTACCAAAGAGAAAAATAAAAATCAAACCGGCAATCACCGGCGAGATAGCAAAAGGCAAATCAATCAACGTAATCAGAACGCTTTTTCCCTTAAAATCAAATTTAGCCAACGACCAAGCTGCCGCTAAACCGAAAAGAAGATTCAAGGGCACCGCCGCTAACACAGTCAGCAACGTCAGACGAATGGCCGCTACAGCGTCCGGATCAGTGATGGAACGCCAATATAAAGCCCAACCGCCTTCTAACGCTTTGGCGAAAACCGCCACCAAGGGAACGATCAAAATAGCCCCCAAAAATAGCAGCGCCACGCTGGTAAGCAGCCATCTCACAAGGACGCTTTCCGTTGTCACGCGAGCTGTTGCCGCAGGTTCAGCCATAGCAATCCCTCCTTACGCCGCATGGCGGCGGCTGCTCCACCACTGCAGTAAATTGATCAAAAACAGCAAAACAAACGACACCACCAGTAAGACGGCTGCGATGGCGCTGGCTCCTGCATAATCGTACTGCTCCAGCTTAATCATGATCAGCAGAGGCGTAATTTCTGTCTGCATCGGCATGTTGCCGGAAATAAACACAACCGAGCCATACTCGCCCAAAGCCCTGGCAAAAGCCAGCGCAAAGCCGGTCAACAACGCCGGAAACACTTCGGGAAAAATAATCTTCCGGAATGTTTGCCAACGGTTAGCTCCCAGGCAGGCGGCTGCTTCCTCAACGTCGTGATTTACATTCTGCAGTACCGGCTGCACCATGCGCACGACAAAAGGCAGACCAATAAACGTAAGCGCTACAACCACGCCCAGCGGTGCATAGGCTACTTTGACACCCATAAGAGCAAGGTAGTGACCCAGCCAGCCATTTTCAGCAAAAAGAGTGGTCAAGGTAATTCCGGCAACAGCCGTCGGCAGCGCAAACGGCAGGTCTACCAACCCATTGATAATTTCTTTGCCGGGAAAACGGTAGCGCACAAGCACCCAAGCTACCAATAAACCAAAAATCGCATTAACGGCAGCCGCCAAAAAGGCGGCCCCAAAGCTAAGTTTGTACGAAGCCAGCAGCCGCGGCTGCGTCAAAATAGTCCCAAGCTGCTCCCAACCTAACCCTAACGTCTTTACAAAAATAGTCGACAACGGTATCAACACCAGCAAACCCAGATACAATACCGTAAAGCCCAGCGTCAACCCGAAGCCCGGTAAAATGCTATGCTTTTTAAACCCCTGCAGCGCTTCCCACATGCGTCTGTCCCACCTTGCTATTTTTTCGGCGTATAAATTTGATCAAACAACCCGCCATCGGCAAAATGTTTTTTACTCGCCTCTGGCCAACCGCCAAGCTCATCAATGGTAAATAGCGTTACTTTCGGAAACTGGGCGGCATATTTTTGCGCCACGCTTTCATTACGAGGACGGTAAAAATTCTTAGCCGCAATTTCCTGGCCTTCATCACTATAGAGATACTCCAGGTACGCTGTAGCTACTTGCCGCGTCCCTTTTTGGTCCACGACTTTATCTACGACTGCTACAGAAGGTTCGGCTAAAATGCTAATCGATGGCGCCACAATATCGAATTTGTCCTTGCCTAGTTCAATCGTCGCCATCAATGCTTCATTCTCCCACGCAATCAGAACATCGCCCAAGCCGCGCTCTACAAATGTGGTTGTGGAGCCGCGAGCTCCGGTGTCAAGAACCGGCACATTCTTGTAAATCTGCGCCAGAAAATCCTTAGCCTTATTTTCATCCTGGTTATACTTTTTCAACGCATAGCCCCAAGCCGCAAGATGGTTCCACCGAGCGCCGCCGGAGGTTTTCGGATTGGGCGTAATCACGGAAACATCGTTGCGCGTCAAATCATCCCAGTCTTTAATATTTTTCGGGTTTCCCTTGCGCACCAAAAACACAATAGTCGAAGTATAGGGCGTTGATTTGTTGGCTAAGCGTTTTTCCCAGTCGCCAGCTACTAAGCCGGCTTTAGCCAACGGGGCAATATCATCCGCCAGCGCCAACGTAACCACATCAGCTTCCAGCCCCTCTAATACAGAGCGAGCTTGCTTGCCGGAGCCGCCATGAGACTGCTTGATGCTTACATCCTGACCAGTTTTTGCTTTCCAATGTTTGGCGAAGGCCTCATTGAACTCTTTGTATAATTCCCGCGTCGGATCATAGGATACATTCAGCAACGTTACGGCAGCGCCGCTTTTTTCGGCCGCCGGTGCCGCATCTTTCGTGCCGCAACCGCCCAAAGCCAGTACCGCTATCAACAAAACGGCCAAAATACCTCCACGATTTTTGATTGCTTGCATTCCTCTTGCCAGCCAGTTGTTCATGTTTCTTTCCTCCCCTTGCCTCTCACATTTCGTTGTTTTTTCTTTGCCAAATGCAAAAAGGCCGGGTTCGTGCGCTTCTGCACACGAACCCGGCCTTCAGTCTTCTGATCAGCCGAAACTACTATATTAGGTTATGTTGAACATAGTACCTTTTGAAAAACGCTTTGTCAAGCTCAAAAAGTAACAACCGCCCGCACAGGAGAGCCATCCGCCTCGCTCAACGGCAAAGGCAGCGCAAAAAAATCCGCTCCGCTCTGAACTTCCTCTAAGCGGGTTAAATTTTCAATCAGAACCAGTTCCTGCGCCAACAACAGTTGATGAATCGCAAAATCCTTGCTGTCAATGGAATCAAAGGAGATGGCGTCAATGCCTATGCCTTTTAACGACTGCTTACCAAGCCAAGCCGCCGCTTCCGCTGTTAAAAGCGGATACTGCCGCAGATACTGCTCCTGCCCCCAATAGCGGCTCCAGCCTGTCCAAAATAAAACAAAGTCAGCCTGCGCCAACAATTCTTTTTGCCCCTGCAGTTCTCCCAAGCCAATCACACCCCCGGCGCAAGCGCGCACATCCACGATTGCCGCTCGGCCCATAAACCGCTCTAACGGCAGTACATCCAGCGTTTTTCCGTCTGCCAGCATGTGCGCAGGCGCATCCATATGCGTGCCTACATGGGTGTTCATAGCAATTTTCTTCACCCGATAGCCATGGTTCTCCACTGTAGCTACTGTAGAAAATACAGGAGCAGGCGTACCAGGGTACACCGGCATGCCTTCGTGCAGCGGCTGCGACAAGTCAATAACTCGCATATTCTCTTCCGCCTCCTCAACTATTTCTTATTTACTAATTTGCGCTTTACGCTCTAATCCGTCAAGAGGATTTTATTGACATTTTCTGCGCATCTCTTTATAGTATTAATTACAGTGACTACTACAAAGGAGTCAGCATGGTATGGATGCACTTTGCCAAGAACTACAATCTTTTGGTCTTACACAGTATGAAGCAAAAACCTACTTGGCACTTTTGCGCCTGGGGCGCAGCAATGCCTATAAAATCAGTAAAACTTCCGGCATTCCCCGCACGCGCATCTACGACATTCTGGACACGTTAGCGGAACGAGGCGTCGTTATGCTGGAAGCCGACAGCGATGGTACCAAGGCCTATGCACCGTTGCCAGCTGCGGTATTCTTAGAGCAGCTCCATACAGAGTGGACTCGATCTTACGGGCAGCTAGCAGATAAACTATGCCGTCTGGAAGAGTCGCCGCAAGAAGAACGTTATGTTTCCACCGTGCGCGGTCGCGAACCCATTCTTGCTTTTTGTCGGCAACTCTTAAAAGAAGCAAAAGAAAAAATCATACTATCTCTATGGAGCGATTTATACAACGAGCTGCTGCCGGAACTAAAAGCCTGCGCCGCTCGCGGCTGCACCCTCGGAGGCATCACCTTTCAGGTAGAGCAGCCGCTGCCGCCGCTTGCCGCGCATCGTACTCTGAAATTCCACAAGCAGGACATACCTGCAGAATGGTTCATTCTTTCCGTCGACAGCCGCGACCTGCTTTACGGCCACACGACCGCCGCTGAAGGCAATGCGTTTTTCACCAATGACGCCACGCATATTTTCTTAATGGAAGACTATGTTTTCCACGATGTCTTACTGTCCCGGTTACGGCAAAAAGCAGATGCTTCCTTTCCTCTCAGCCGCTTTGTCCATGACGTCGCCGCAGAAATGAAGCTTTCTTCGGCGCATATGCCCGAAAATCGCTAA
>CAZKCR010000039.1:11327-13680 GCA_964551055.1 uncultured Anaeromusa sp.
ATGAAACTTGTCAGCTTCTATCAAAATGGTCAAGCCACGCTAGGCATCCAGCAAGAAAACGGTATTATTCCCGTAGCTACAGCCGCTGCGGCAGCTTCTCTGGCTGCGCCGCAAACGCTGGAGGAAGCGATTGCCGGAGGCCCAGAAGCGCTCTCTCAGTTGCAGGCGCTTTTGGCAACCAAGCCGGCAGTACTTTCCTTTGATTCCATTACGTACGCGCCCTGCGTCGCCTCACCAGAAAAAATTCTCTGCGTTGGCCTCAACTACGCCGCGCACAGCGCCGAATGCAATGCCGACTTACCTACCGTGCCGGTCATTTTCAGCAAATTCAACAACACCCTGGCGGCACATCAAGAAGCCATTCCTTTACCACCCTGTACCTCCAAAGTAGATTATGAAGCAGAGCTAGTCATCATTATCGGCAAAACCGCCAGCAATGTCAGCAAAGAAAACGCCTTAGATTATGTTTTCGGATATACCGCAGGCAACGACCTTTCCGCCCGGGATTTACAAAAGCGGACTCCCCAGTGGCTGTTGGGAAAAACCTGCGACCATTTCGCGCCTACCGGCCCCTGCGTAGTTACGGCGGATTCTCTGAATCCCACGAAGCTAGAAATTTCCAGCCGCGTCAACGGCGAAATTCGCCAGCACTCCAACACTAGCGATATGATTTTCGACTGCGCCACCATCATCAGCTACCTTTCGCAGCACATGACCCTAAAGCCCGGAGATCTTATCTTTACCGGCACGCCCAGCGGCGTCATCTTAGGCTATCCAGAGGAAAAACAGATCTGGCTGAAAGCCGGCGACGAAGTCGTCATTGAAATCGAAGGCATCGGACGACTTGTGAACAAGTTGATCGACTAGATGTACTTAAGGAAAATGTAGCAAAGAAATGCCGAGACGGTCCTAAAAAGATCGTTTCGGCATTTTTGTGTCATTTAGATGAACTTTTTCTGATTTTCCTTTCAACCAAAAATAAAACGAGCTATAATACCAGAGATACCAAAGGAGGATGGACGTATGAACCACACGGAAGCCTTGGGCAAAGAACCCATCGGCCCCTTGCTCTGGCGCTGCTCGCTGCCAGCTATTATCGGCATGCTGGTAAACGCGCTTTATAATATTGTTGACAGTATTTTTGTCGGCCAAGGCGTTGGTGAGCTGGCCCTAGCCGCTGTCACCATCGCCTTTCCGCTGATGACCATCCTCATGGGCCTGGGTATGTTTGTCGGCCTAGGCGCTGCTTCCATCGCCTCCCTGCGTTTGGGAGCCGGCGACAATCACGGCGCCGAGTGCATTCTCGGCAACGCCTTAACGTTGCTCTGCCTAATTATGCTGCCCACTACCGGTCTAGCACTGCTATTTCTGGAAGAACTGCTGCAATGGCTGGGCGCCAGCCCTGAGGTGCTGCCCTACGCCATTGATTTTACCCGCATCATTTTAGGCGGCAGTATTTTCATGCATATCAGCTTCGGCCTCAACGGCCTCATCCGAGCCCAAGGTGATGCCAAAACAGCTCTCTATACGATGCTTATCGCCGCGTTGCTCAACACAGCCCTCAACCCTTTGTTTATCTTTGTCTTCCATTGGGGCATTGCGGGTTCCGCCTGGGCTACGGTTCTTTCCCAGTGTGTCGCTACCATTTGGGTGCTGGCGTATTTTCGTTCCAGCCGCAGCACGCTCCGCCTGCGTCGCGCTTGCCTGCCGCTGCAAAAAAAGCTGGTTCTTGACATTTCCCGCATCGGCATGGCTCCGTTTTTAATGCAGCTTGGCAGCAGCTTAGTCATCGTCATTTTTAACTTTACCTTACTGTCTTATGGCGGCAACTTAGCTATTGCCGCTTTCGGCATCGTTAACCGCGTACTGATGCTGCTGTTAATGCCGGTACTCGGCATCAGTCAAGGCGTACAGCCCATTGTGGGCTATAATTACGGCGCTCAAAACTACAGCCGCGTCATCCAAGCTATAAAATTAGCCACCGGCAGCGCCACGTTGGTTTGCATCGTCGGCCTTGTCGTCGTACTCACAGGACATGAACTGCTTGTGCGCTTGTTTAACGATAATCCCGAACTCATCCGCATTGGCTCCGAAGGCCTATGCATTTTTCTGGCTATGCTGCCTGTGATTGGCTTCCAAATCATTGGTGCCAACTATTTTCAGGCCGTCGGCAAAGCAGGCTACTCCATTGTGTTTAACCTGCTGCGTCAATTCATCCTCCTCATTCCGCTGGTCTATCTGCTGCCGCAGTGGCTGGGCCTCAACGGCATCTGGACGGCAGGCCCTGTAGCCGATGTTGGCTCCGCCTGCCTAACCGGTTTTTTCTTGCTGCGGGAGCTGCGGCGGTTGAAAA
>CAZKCR010000040.1:0-10131 GCA_964551055.1 uncultured Anaeromusa sp.
CCGACATTAGAGAAACCCATACCAGCCACATACTGCGCCAAGGCCATGCCGCTTCTGGCTTCCACATTAGCAGGCTGTTCTACAGCCGTAGCCAAGTGCTTAGCAATTAGGCTAATGGACTGCAGTGCGAACATATCGCTCATTTCCCAAGCACCCTGTGTAATATAACCCTCAATCGCATGGGTCAGCGCGTCCATGCCGGTAGCAGCAGTCAGTCCCTTAGGCATGGAAGTCATCAACTGCGGATCCACTACAGCCATAACAGGAATGTCGTTAGGGTCCACGCAAACCATTTTCTTGACATTCTTTTCATCGGTAATAACGTAGTTAATCGTTACTTCTGCCGCTGTTCCCGCCGTCGTCGGCACCGCAATAACCGGTACGCTTTTGGCTTTTGTCGCCGCACAGCCTTCCAATGAGCATACGTCAGCAAACTCTGGATTGTTCACCACAATGCCAATCCCCTTGGCTGTATCAATAGGTGAACCGCCGCCAATAGCCACAATACAATCAGCGCCGGACGCTTTAAATGCCGCCACACCGCCATTCACATTAGACACTGTCGGATTTTGTTTTACTTCATCATAAAGGGAAAACGGCACTGACGCCTTTTCCAAAACCGCTGTAACCTGTGCGGCTACGCCGGCAGCCACCAAATCCTTATCGGTCACTACAAAGGCCTTGGAAAAACCGCGACGCGTCATTTCTTCAGGAATCACTTCAATGGCGCCTGCGCCAAAATAGGATGTTTCATTGAGAACCATACGTTTAACCATAGTATGCACCCCCTACAATTGTTGTTTCATCTCATCGGCGGCAGCCTGTACGTTGCGCGCCATGCCATCCAGATCCTGAATGGCAACGGAAATAGTCCGCATAAACTCTTGATGACGTTCGACAATCGCTCCGGTATTGGAAATTTCTTTTTCGATTTCCTGCATGCCCTTTTGTATGTTCTGCAAAATTCCTTCTATTTTTTGCGCTGAATCCACGCTGACTCCAGCTAGATTCCGCACTTCTTGCGCCACCACCGCAAAGCCGCGGCCCATTTCTCCTGCCCGCGCCGCCTCAATAGCAGCGTTCAAGCCCAATAGCTTGGTTTGATCGGCCACGTTCCGTATGAAGCGCAAAATTTCATCGGTATCCTTCACTTTTTGCGTCGTTTCCGCTGTAGAGCCCAACAAGGATTGTGAATTTTCCACGAGCGAAGAAACGTGCTTGGTTACATCTTCCACCCGTCCTGAAACGTCCGCAATACGATTCCCCATGTTTCCGGACACATCCAAAAAGTACTCGGTACTTTTCATTATCTTCAATCGCTGGTATCCCATGCGCGACAGCGCATTGGCCACAATATAGAGCAAATCCGCCGCAGCTCGTATGCTTTCTTCCGGCACAATACGGATTTTTCGCAAAGCCCCTAGGTATTCTTCCGGTTCAATACCCAGTTCCACAGCAATCCGGCGGAATTTCTCCTCGTCTGGGGGCTGCGGCAGCACCTGACCGCCCAGCATGGATCCAAGCTGCTTTCCTTCCACAACAATAGGGGCGGCAAAATCCATCAGCCCCCCATGGCAGTAGTAGATCGCCGGCTTTCCCGTGCGGGCGGCTTCTTGACCGCCTTTGATATCGCATTCGTTGCAGCGTTTGGCTCCCTCGGTTGTATTCCGGGTCTTTTGCATGCAAAAATCGGTAAAATTGCTCGGCTTCGTTACCGGACCTTCATGGTCTACAGTAATGCTGGCCATACCCATGGCCAGCGCAAAACGGTCCTGTATCTGCTGCAATAGTTCCAGATCGATAACATCACGCAGAGTATGTTCCATCTCGTCCGTCCCTTCCATTCCTTGGCAGGTATGTCCGTTTTTTAGAATAATGCTTCATGCAAGTTTTTATGCGGCGCAGGCAAAACCAGCTGATCTACCAGGAAGCCGCCATGCTCAATGGCATGAGCGCCTGCGCGCACAGCCGAGTTCACGGCCCCGACATCCCCGGTCAAGGTCACTACAGCCTTGCCGCCCATGCCGCGCGCTAAGCGCACATCAATAAGAGCAATATTAGCCGCTTTGGCTGCTGCGTCAGCAGCTACCACGGCGGAAGCCACCGAGTAGGTTTCAATCACGCCCAAAGCATGAATTTCGTGAACGTCGCTGCAGCCGCTTACCGCGCCAATCAAGGAATCGTGCGGATTGGGCAGCACAAACTCATCCACTACATTTTCTTCGCCGCCCACAGCCTTGCCGCTGCGAATCGCGCTTTGCACCGCTCCAACATCACCAGCCACCATGACTACGTATTTACCGGGACAAAGCGGTTGGGCCATGACCATGTCCACATTGGCCGCTTTGAGCATGGCATCCGCCGCTAAAATGCCCCTGGTAATGTTTTTCAATTCCAACAAGCCAATGGCTCGCTTCATGTTCATTCCCCCTGTACGCTACTACGCCTGAATGACGATGGCGCCGTCGATGCTCACAACCTTGCCGGCAATACTGGCGTGCACATTGGCGCCCAGCCCGGCTCCTTCAGGAATCTCCGCCACCAACTGCCCCTTAGCGACACTATCACCCACGGCTACTACCGGCTTAGCCGGCGCTCCGATGTGCTGAGACAGCAGCAGTTTCACGCTGCGCACTTGCGGCATTTCCGCCAACAGCGGCGCTTTGACGTCATACTGCGACAATCCCAAACGGGCCACAAGACGTTTCGTGGGAATCAGGCGGTATTCGCGGCCCCCGCGCACCGCGCAAGGAGCTTCATGATAAGGATTGCGCACTTTTTGCTTAGCAAACTCTTTTTTCAAATATCCATTTACCAAGCGTGGCGACAAGCCCATGGTACAGCCAAATACTTCGCAAGCGCCGCATTCCGAGCAAAGCATTGCCCGCTGCAGAATCTCCGGCTGCTCGCTGTTGCTGTGGCCGATAGCCTGCATAATGCGATGCGGTTCTAAGCCATGTCCCAAAAGGTTTCGCGGACACACATCGGTGCAAGCCCGGCAGTTGCAGCAAACCGCGCGAGAACGGTTAAGTACATGCTCCCAAGACAGACGCCGCCCTCGAACAATGCTATGACTTTCCGGCAAAACCAACAGGCCACCGGTTGTTTTCGTAATCGGCGCGTCTTCTTCAATCAATTTCCCCATCATGGGACCGCCGTCAATAATAGCGTAGGGGCCGGTTGTGGGCCCGCCGGCCATAGCCAGCGCCTCTTTGACCGACATGCCTACAGGTGCTTTGATGGTAACCGGTTTGGCTACCGCGCCGCCGATGGTAACATACTTTTCAGTAACGCCTTCCCCTTGCAGCGCTTTGGCTACATTAATCAATGTCTCCACGTTGGCGACTACCACCCCTACTTGCAGGGGAATACCGCCTTCCGGCACGATGCGGCCGGTGATTTCGCGCACAAGCACCTGCTCATCTCCGGCAGGATAAATATCCGGCAAATACGCCAGCTCTACGTTTTTTTCGTTCATATCCGCCAAGGTCTTGGTCAAACTTTCAATAGCCGGACCGTATTTGTGTTTAAGTCCTACGTAGGCCTTTTGTGCGCCAGTAGCCACCATTACGGCCCGCAGGCCCAGCAGCATGGCCTGGCTTTCGCTGGCCATAAGCTGCTGATGCGCCCGCAGAAGGGGCTCGCACTCGGCGCCATTCACCAGAATGGTGTCGACACTGGCGTTGATTTTTACATGCGTAGGGAAGCCGGCGCCGCCGGCTCCCACTACACCTGCCGCCTTAACGGCAGCAATGATTTCTTCACGTACATTCTCAGCCAATTGGTTCGCCCCCTGTTCTTCCATCAAACGATGGAGAAGCCATCCACCAGCACGCAACGGCGCTGACGGGTAAAGCTCTTGGCGGAAGTCAATCCTTCGCCGGTGGGGCCGGCAATGGTAAAGGTAGTATACCCTTCGCCGCCTACGCCGATACCAGCATAAGACGGTGCATTTTTTACAAAAATGGTGGTTTCAATGGCTTTGGCCATCTGCGTCAAATTGTCTACATTTTTGGAATGCATGATGGCTGTATGGCGATTGCCGTGTTCCACTTTGACAGCCAACGCAATAGCGGCATCGATGTCTTTAACAGATACCACCGGCAATACCGGCATCATCAACTCTTCTACAACAAACGGATGATCCGCCGGCGCTTCGCACAGAACCACTTTGATCGTGTCCGGCACCGCGATGCCAATCTTGTCCAAAATGTACTGCGCCGATTTACCCACATAATCCTTGTTGATGCCATAGACTTTTTTGGCAGGGCCTGTGCAGCCTTCGGCAATCTTGCCTTCTTTGGCGGTCATGATCACTTCTTTGAGCGCTTCGCGCTGCTCTTCGTTAATCAAATACGCACCATTACGCTGCATGTACATCATCAGCTGATCAGCAATAGAGCCGACAGCGATGACTTCTTTTTCCGCAATGCAAGGCAAGTTGTTGTCAAAGGAACATCCATTGACAATATCCTTGGCTGCTTTGGGAATGTCCGCTGTTTCATCAACAACTACAGGCGGGTTGCCTGCACCGGCACCAATGGCTTTCTTACCGGACGACAGGACTGCTTTTACCACGCCAGGTCCGCCGGTAGCCACCAGCATGTTGATATCGGGATGGTTCATCATAGCATTAGCCGCCTCAATGGACGGATTCGCTACGGACGTCATAAGGTTAGCCGGACCGCCTGCTTTAACAACGGCTTCATTAAAAAGCCGGATAGTCCAAAGAGAGGTATTCTTCGCCGTCGGATGAGGGCTGAAGAAAATCGCATTGCCTGCGGCAATCATGCCGATGCCATTGCAAATGATGGTTTCCGTCGGATTGGTGGTCGGCGTAATAGAGCCAATCACTCCGTACGGTCCCATCTCCAACAGAGTCAGCCCATCGTCACCGGTCCAGGCGACAGGTTTCAGATCCTCCGTACCAGGGCTTTTAGTGGCTGCTAACTGGTTTTTGAGAATCTTGTCGCTTACACGACCCATGCCGCTTTCCCATACTGCCATTTCCGCCATGGTGGACGCATTGGTATAAGCGGCATCCCGTATGGCCTGCACGAATTTTTCTCGTTCCATACGAGAAAATTGTTTCAACTCTTTATACGCCTTGCGAGCGGCAGCAACGGCTTCATCAACTGTGTCAAAAATGCCGTCTTGCACTTGCTTCGCGTTTCCTTCGCCGCCTTGCAGTGAAGCTACAATTTCTGCGGTGATTTTTGCTATCAGCGCCTGATCTACTACCATTCTTGTTCCTCCTTCCGGCGCTACTGCGCCGTTTCGAAAGCCGTCAGCCAAAGCCGCGCTTTCTTAGGCTCGGACGTTTTTCCAGGCGGTCAGAGCCGCATTGGCCACTTGTACATCTTCATGTACCGCGCCGCCACTGACGCCGATTCCGCCTATGACTTCTTTGCCATTTAGCAACGGCAAACCGCCGCCAAAAACGACAAAGCGTCCTTGCTGCGCCGTATTAAGACCATATAAAGGACCTCCCGGCTGTACCAATTGCGCAGCTTCCTCCGTAGACATCTTCAGCGCTGCCGCCGTATAGGCTTTATCTAAAGCCAGCGAGATGCTGGCTAAAAGAGAACCGTCCATACGATGCTGCGCTATTAAGTTGCCCCCGGCGTCTACCACGGCAATGACCATAGGTACACCGATTTCCATGGCCTTATATTCCGCTTCTTCGAGAATCTGTTTCGCTTTGTCCAGCAAGGTTTTCGCCTCCTTGCGAGCCGAGCCTCCCTGGCGCTGTTGTCCGTTTGCCAATCGCTCCATAATTTGGGCCGTTGCCTTTTGCACCACTTCTTCTTGCTCCACACAGCGAGCCATCACAAAGAGTAAATCCGACAAACGGTTCAAATAACGCCGGTCCGCTTCGGGTACAAAAGCCTTTTGACTTAACGTAATCGTACGCCTTTCGGCCCGGCGCACTATAGTGCGCGCCACATCCAACGCCGCGCTGGCTTTCGACTCGCCGGGGGTAACAAAATAATGCTGAGGAATGCGCCGTTGCTCCATTTCATCAATGACGGCTTCCAACCTGGCCACATGGGTTTCGGTAATACGCCCTGCGGCTTGTTCGGCAAATTGCGTCGCTAAATCGGCATTCAAGTCAATCAGTTCACTTTGCAGCGTTTGCAGGCATTCTTCCGCCCAGGGAAATACGCCTACCAGCGCCCGGGCTGCGCCCATGGCCGCACTGGCTTCATCCACTGTGCCGTACGCCTCGACTCTTATGTCGTCTTTAGAAACACGCTCTTTGCTGTATAAGCTGGTTGTACCGGCATCTCCGGTTCGCGTATACACACTCATGTTACATTCTCCCATTCCTCTGGGTTATCTGATTTCCACACCGCACTCCCGGGCCACATCGCGCGCCAGCGGCGTTACCAGATCTTGGGGACCAACCGTCAAGATGGTTTCCCCTTGCGCTGCCAGCACTTGAATCATCGCCGCGTCAATAACCCGCCTTCCCTGCCCTTTGGGCAAAGACGGTTTTTGTGCAGTTTCTTTTGCTTGCGTCACCGTACCGGTTAGCCCCAACTGCTGCACAGCCTCGGCTGCCAGCGTACCGGCGTCCACCAAAGCCACCCCATAGGATTCCAAGGTTTTCAGGTTATCCTGCAACGCACGAGTCAAAGTGGGCCGGGCTGCGCCCATACCGCCTTGGACACGCCAGGGATCCTTGGGATCCGCGGCATTACGCGCTGCAATGACCGGTTTGCCCATTAAGAGCGCCTGCATCACCAGCGTCGTAACGGTCGTATCCGCTAAGGTGCGGGCCAATTTGGCCGCTGTGTTTTGCGTCAACACAGGCACAAGCACGATATCAGCCGCTTTCAGATCTTGTTTCGGCAAAGGATCTGTTGCCAAACGAATGTCCAGCTCCGTTCCCAACGCCTTACGCAATCGGTCTACACCGATCACCGTCTCCGCCGCCTTGGATAAGACAGCGGTTAAACGGACACCCTGACTTTTTAGTTGCGTCAGTTGCGCCAGCGCAGCTTCCAACCCCAAAGCGCCGCCTGTAAATAAGGCCAGTGCCTGTTTGACCGCCGGCTGCACTGGCTGCGGCGCCCCTAAGCGCCGCATGACTTCTTCCGTAACCAAACGGATCATGTCTTCCCGTTCCACTTTACGCCTCCTGTTCCCGGCGCAGTGTCACCGTAGCCCCCGGACCAATGCCCAGGGCATTGGCTTCATCTGTATCAATGTGCATTTCCAAGCGAAAATCCTCTTTCACTCGGACCAAAACATGCTTCAAGTCCGCACCCCGCGGACCGTCAACCTCCACTATGACCCGCTCGCCGTCTTTCACACCGAAGCGGCGGGCATCATCATTGTGCATATGGATGTGTCGCGCTGCGCAGATAACACCTTTTTCCAAGGTCACCGCACCGCAAGGGCCCGCCAGAATAATTCCAGGGCTTCCTTCGATACTGCCGGAATCCCGCACAGGTGCCTTGACCCCCAGGGCAAAGCCGTCAGTGCGGGAAATTTCCACCTGCGTCGTGCCGCGGATGGGGCCCAGGACGCGCACATTTCTTAGCACGCCCTTAGGCCCAACCAGCGTCAGCGTTTCCGCCGCTGCAAATTCACCCACTTGTTTCAAATCCTTTTGGCGGGTCAATTGACTGCCACAGCCGAACAAGATTTCCATATGCTCAGCAGAGAGGTGGATGTGCCGGTTTGATATCCCGACAGGAATCCCTTCCGTCACAGCCGCTGCTTCCGGTTCTGCAGCCAAAGACTGCAAAACCTGCGTCACAATGGCTTCGATCGTTGCGCTGTCCATCCTCTCACCTCGTTACCATAGAAATTATAAAGATTTGGGAAGAATTTTCTCGATGTCCGTATGCGGACGCGGAATGACGTGCACCGAAATCAGCTCGCCAACCCGTTGCGCCGCTGCAGCGCCGGTATCAGTAGCCGCTTTCACAGCGCCTACATCCCCGCGCACCATAACGGTTACTAAACCGGAACCGATTTTTTCATACCCAACAAGGCTTACGTTGGCTGCTTTCACCATGGCGTCAGCTGCTTCAATAGCACCTACCAAGCCTTTGGTTTCAACCATTCCCAATGCCTCTCCACTCATACTGATTCATCCTCCTTGTCGTTTTTTCCATAATGCAGGCAAGTATTACGAGGATCGCCCTTGCGCCGCGGGCAGTCTGGATCGTGGCACAAATTACAGCTGTCCGCCGGTTCAGCAGCAGGCTCTTCACTTAAAAGCGCCTGCTCTTCCTCCACAGTTTCAAGCTCTTCGTCAACCACGGCCTCTGTTTCGGCTTCCGCCAACACTTCTCCCGATGCTTCTTCCGCAGGCTCTGCCGCTATGGGCGGTTCCTCTTCTTCCGCTTCCGGCTCGGCTTGCTCTTCCTGCGGCGTTTCCACCGCAGCTTCTGATCCCGTTCCTACCGTTTCTTTGGTAAGAAGTATGCAATCCAATTCCTGGTGCGGCCGGGGGATGACATGAGTGGCCACAATGCGCCCCACTCTTGCCGCAGCGGCGCTGCCGGCTTCTACAGCCGCCTTCACGGCGCCTACGTCGCCGACCACTTTGATCAGGACCATGCCGCTGCCTTTCGCCAGTTCATAACCTACTAATTTTACGTTAGCCGATTTCACAGCTGCATCTGCCGCCGTAATGGCGACAGGCAAGCCCACGGCTTCAATCATACCTAATGCTTGTCTGACCATGCATTCACCTCCCATGGCCTCCTAGCCCTCCCGGGGCCCCTGCCGTTTCTTGCAACATCCTGCGGACAATCTCCGCTACCAACGAGGTCAGATCTTCTTCCGCTACCGCTTCCGCCTCGCCGGCAGGCACGCCGACTTCCTCAGCCTTTTCCTTAAAAGGAATGCCTTTGACAAGCCTGGCGGCGTTATACCCAAACAGCCGCCACACGCTCGGATCTCCAGGCCCAGGATGTATAAAAAGCGGCTCTTCCAGTGCCAATTTGCGGTAATGGATGCACAGCCCCTCGCCACTAACGCCTACGCCCACCCCCAGGGGCGACGCGAAGGCTGCTTCATGCGCTAAGCGGGCAGCGTCTCCTGTTTCCTGCTCTGTGAGTCTCCAGGGTATGCCTTCTTCTTCCATGCCGGCCTTAATCTCGCGCAGTTTGGCCTCCAACTTGTCGTGAGCCGCCACAGCGAGAAATACACTGGGCCGGACTTTCTGATCTCCCAACATCGTCTTCACGCCTCTCTGCCAGGGCCTTCATGCGTATACGACAGCACCAAGCCAGTAGCTACGGCGTTGCGCGGGCCTTCACAGCCTCGAATGTTGCCGCGTCCGCAAACAATGCCATATTCAGCCAACGCATCGCTTACCATATCCGCAACTTCAAAATCCAGCGCCGAACCGCCAACAAGAACCACAAACTCAATGTGCCGAATGTTTCCCGTCGGAGCCACTCGCGCCAACGACCGCAGCGCATTGGTCACGAACACTCTTTTCTTGGCCTCCCGCCGGACATGGCGAATGCGATCCAGCGCATGATCCGTCGGAATGGGCACCATATCGTCTTCTTTTAAAATCACGTTTCTGGCGAATACATGCGGCGGCAGATGCTCCGAGAAAAAGCGCACTGTGCCGTCTTCCAGACGAATATGGTACAGGCTTTCCACCTTGGCCAAAGGATACTTCTTGATTTCTTCCGCCAGGGATAAATCATTCAGCCCCAGCTCCGAATTGATCAACATGGTCACCATGTCGCCGGCGCCGCCGAGATGAATGGCATGCACCTTTTCATCTCGAGTAATAATGGCCGCATCGGTCGAACCGCCGCCCATATCGAGAATCGCCAGAGGCTTATCGGTTCCCGGTGTTGTCATGGCTCCCAAAATGGCCATATTGGCTTCTACGCCGGCGATGACCACGCCAATTCCCAGTTCGGACGTCAGCCGGTCAGCAATCTGCTGCATCGGCAAACGGCTGGTTTTCACCATGGCCGCCAAGGCCACGGCATTTTCCAAAGCAAATTCACCGGCCAGACCGCCTTGCACCTTTTGAGGCACAAAGGTATCCACCGCCAAAATGTCCTGGATTTTCATTTCCCCTAAAGGCTGCGCCGTCAAATCGCCCATGACCTGCCGCACACGTTCCAGCATGCCATTGACATT
>CAZKCR010000040.1:10231-13542 GCA_964551055.1 uncultured Anaeromusa sp.
TTGGTTTCGTCCGCGTTCAGGCCAAAGACCGTCGCAATTCCATAGGGATTGGACAGAGTCGTAATGGTTCTTCCCGCTTCGGCCACCTCAACAGATGCCAACATGTGTAACGGAACCTTGTCAATAAACGCTACCTCGTCCAAAATGGGCATCGCTTTGTTTACCCGGTTGGCAATGAGCACCGCGTCGTCCTGACAGACAATGGCGCCTTGCACGTCTACTCCTCGGGCCAAAGCCGCATTAAGAGCCTGGGCAGCGTCTTCAAAATCAACTCCCCGGGGAATAATGCACAGCACGCTTTCCCCGACATTGGTGCGCGGCAGTTCTTCCATAAGAATTGTCACGCCCACGCCTAGGCCGATACCACCCGGCGTGGAAGGATTGTGCCCGATCATGGTCGACTCAGTAATAATGGTTTCCGTAATGGTTTCCATCGCCAAATCGCCGATAACCGGTGTAGCTTCGTTCAAACGAACCTGAGACAAGTCGCGCATGGTCAGGCCGGTCTTCTTCAAGGCGTCCTGAAGCGCCTGCACGATGCCCGGCACATTGGCCAGGGTTCCCTTAATCCCGGTTGTCTTCACAATGCTGCTGGCCAAAAATTGCAAGGGCTGACCTGCATCAATTCTGGCCAGGCATACTTCTGTGGTGGAATTGCCGATATCCACCCCTGCAATGATCGCCATAATCGCGTCCTAATCTACGCGGAGACGATTGCGGCGTTCGTATACGTCAGCAGCTTCCCGAACAAAGTCGGCATTGATTTTGGCGCTGTATTTATGTTCCATTTCATCGGCAATCGCCAAAAGTTCCGCTTTGGTCGAACGGTTCGGGCGCAGCGCATTGTAGATTTCTAAAATGCGGTTGTCCGGAATCGCCGTCAGTTCTGCAGCGCGGCGCAGATTAGCAGCAAACTGCGTCCGGCCTACGCCATCGGCAATTTCCGCCTGCATGCGCAGGGTTTCCGGGCTGATACGCACATCGTCGGCCGTAACCTGACCGCCCAGTACTTTGTCCAGAGTAATATCATTCAGCGATTTGCCGCTAGGAGTTTTTACCAAGTCAGGATGTTTTTCCGCCAGCGGATAATCCTGGGCCGGGCAGAATCCTTTAGTCGGCACGGCAGCAGCCACAGCGCCGCCTTGCGGAGCCTGGTGCATGGAGCGCATGACCTCACGCACAATATCTTCAATCATCTTATTTTGAGACATCGTTTGATTCACCTCCGTCGTTTAAAACTGCACTTCAATTTCTACCGCTTTAGCACCGGGAACGACATGTTCCGTTTCCTTGATATGAAGGATAGCGGCTTTGGCCTGGAATTTAGGCCGGGCCATCTGGTCGTTCCGAGTCGGTACCGGAGTCGGAGATTCGCCTTTCGCGTATTTGGCAGCATTGCGACCAATAGCGCGGTACGCTTCCAAATCCAACAGCGGCGACTGCGGGAACAATTCCAAGTTGCTCAGCGGCGGCAGGTCTTTCTGGTGAATAACCGTCGTACCGCGAGACTGAATGCCGATGGAGATGCCGGAACCGCTCAGCTTGGTAGCGTCATGCGCTACAAAGGCTACGTCTGAAGAACGCAGCACGCGGATAACCCGGGCTTTGAGCCCTTCTTCTTCAATGCCGGAGATGATTTCCCGCAACACATCGCTATGGGGCACATCTACGATGGTTTTGTTCTGATATTTGCCAAAGGCCGGGGCCAGAGCAATGATAACCTCATCCGCCCAAGTTCCTGCTTTTGCTTCGCCTTTTTCCACCAAGGTCATCGGACGGCCGACAACCGCTTTTTTTACAGGCGCACTGGCAGCAGTAGGCTGTTCCATGCCTTGCATCACCTGTGCGACAATCTCACGAATCATTTGTTCGCTGATTTGCATATTCGGCGCACCTCCCCGCTTAAACGTCAAAGTCAGACGGATTCAAAGCCTGACGAATGGTCTTGATTTCGTTCCAGCGCTCATCGCTCATGCGATAGCCGGTTCCAGGACCGCGATAATCGTTGGCGTCATTGACGGCGCTAACCACATGGAAGTTGCTGTCCAAAATAGCCGACGTATGGAGATAGTCTCCAGATACGCGCTGTTTGAGCAGGTTGAGAACGTTTTCCGCCAGATCTTGGAAGCCGGCTTTCGACAAGGCTTTGACTACGTCAATGCCGGTAATGCCGCGGCTCATCATTTCCTGAGCGGCTTTGAGGTCCTCGACGATGTTACGGGCCGGCATATCCTTGCTGCCATGAGCATAGGTAGCCGCTTCCACTTCCTCATCGGTAATGGTCGGGAAGCCCAGCTCGCGATATACAGCCTGGAGAGCCCGGGCTGCTTTGTTACGCACAGCGATGACGTCTTCTTCCGCTGCCGGACGCAGACCGCCGTCGACTTTAAGGTCACGCTGGATAATATTCCAATCATCATAATCATCTACATCCCAGTTGGAGCCAGCGAACATGTTGTCATAGTTGGGCACGCCGCTGTAACCGGAGCAAATGAAGTCTGTACCAGGCAGCATTTGCATGAGCGTACGAGCTGTCCGGCGGATGTCAGAATGGGTGAAGGTCTGGTCATTACTGGAAGCAACTTCCAGATCCAGCATCGTAGTGGTCAGGTTTTCTGCCAAAACGGCACGAATGCCGGACGGAACAGCCGCAGGCACGCCGATGCAGCTTACAGAGCCGTTCTGCAGGCCCTGTACGCCAGCGCCGCGGGTAATCATGATGCAGCGCACTTCCAAATACAGCATGGATTTGCCTTCGGCATAACCCATCTGCACCTCAGCGCCGGTACCGGAGGTAAAGCGCATTTTCAGGCCGCGCGAAGCATAGGCCGAAGCCAAGAACGCTTTGGACCAAGGAGTGTCATCGCCGTCAACAAACACGTTTTCCGTGCCATATACGGAAATGGTTTCCGCATAAGCCGTAATGCCGCGCATGCCCAATTGCAGCTCGGTAGCTTCTTCCAAAGCGCATTGGATCAAGGTGCCGCGACGTCCGGTTTGGCCGCCAATCAACATGGACAGCGCATTAAACGGAGCGTAACGCACAACAGCCACGGTGGTTTCCATTTCGTCGAAGCCGCGCATGGAAGCTTCCGCCGCATCAGCGGCAATCAGCACCGGATTGTCAGCTACGTTGGTAATGTGACACTGGTTGGACGGACGCTTACGGGCGCGCATCTTCTGCAATGCCATCATCATTTCCACCACGTTCATGGTGTTAAGTACCGCCACGATCTTAGCGGCGGTCAGGCCACGGAAGACCTTGACGATCTCGTCACGGGACACGTTTACGTCCACAAGCAGTTTGGCAA
>CAZKCR010000041.1:0-8269 GCA_964551055.1 uncultured Anaeromusa sp.
CCGCCGGACAGATTATACACCTGTTCAAAGCCTCGGTTCAGCAGTATATTTTGTGCCGCATTGCCTGTTACGCCTTTATTGCAATACGTCACAATCATCTTTGTTTTATCTAAAGTTTCTGCCGCTTCCCTTATCTTTTCTTGGGGAATATTCAGAGCCTCTTGCACATGGTCTTTTTCATATTGCCCGGCTGCTCTGGCATCAATCACAATGACTTCCGCTCCACTTTGCTGTTTGCGCATCAATTCTTCACTGGTTATTAGCTTTCGTCCCCGGGAAATGGCGTTATCCAAAATCATACCGGTATATAAAACCGGATCTTTCGTCGTCGAAAAAGGCGGCGCATAGGCTAAGTCCAGATGAAACAAGTCTTCTACATGTGCTCCAAAGCTCATGGCAGTCACAAATACATCCATACGTTTATCGACACCGCTTTTCCCCACAATCTGAACCCCTAAAAGGCGGCCTGTCTTTTCGTCAGCAATCCCTTTAATGACCATTTCCTGCCCGTGAAAGTATTCCGGCTTATCCGGTTTTATATTATGACATACAACAACAGAATAGCCTTCCTTGCAAGCTTGCTGCTCACTCATACCGGTATGCGCTACAGTCAAATCAAACACTTTTACAATGCCAGTTCCTAAAACGCCACGGAATTCCAACGTCCCTCCAGTTGCCTGATCACCAGCAATCCGGCCCATTTTATTAGCAGTAGATCCCATCGGGCGATATAAGGGAGCTTGGGTCAATAAAGAAAACCCTTCCGCACAATCACCGCAGGCATACACATCCGGCACGCTTGTTTGCATTTTTGCATTAACCTTAATCGCACCTGTAACGCCAAGCATAACCCCAGCTTTTTGCGCCAAAGAGATATTCGGCTGCACCCCTGCCGCTACGATCACCAGGTCTGCAGCTACTTTTTTGCCGCTTTTTAATACTACTTGTTCTATCTTATCCTTTCCGTCAAAACAAGCCACCCTATCATCGGTAATTACCGTCACACCTTGTTTTCGCAGCTCCGCCTCTATATACATAGCCATATCCGCATCTAGCGCCGGCATGACTTGCGAAGCCATTTCTACGATGGTTACGTCTAGGCCTCTTGCCTTTAGATTTTCGGCCATTTCTAAACCAATAAATCCAGAGCCAACAACCACAGCTCTTTGGGGCTGCTGTTCTAGTACATATGCTCTAATTCGGTCAGCACTGCGTACATTACGAAGAGAAAATACATTTTCCTTTTCGATTCCAGGAATTGAGGGAACTCGTACGCTAGCACCTGTTGCCAAAATCAAGCGGTCATAGGGTTCTTGGAATGATTCTTGCGAGCACAGGTTCTTCACGATAATCACTTTGTTAGCTATATCAAGTGCTACTGCCTGATGCCCCATGTATGCGTCAACATTGTATTTCTTCTTAAAAAAAGTAGCGTCCCTCGGAACTAGTTCATCTCTTGATTCTACTGTCGTTCCAATATAGTAAGGCAAACCGCAGACCGAGTAAGACATATCTTCATCTTGGTCGAAAATCTTGATTTCCGCCGTCTCATCGTTTCGTCTTGCTTTCGCTGCAGCCGAAGTTCCTGCGGCAACACCGCCAACAATAATAATCTTCATCAAAAAGCTCCTCCATTATCATCATAATCATAGTTCAGCATAGCGTATATAAAAAAAATTGGCTAGGACTGCATTGTTAAATGAAGATTAAGCTTTTTTGAAAAAAGAGCGGTATGTTCGTAGCTACGACATACCGCCCTTTTCATTATTGGAGCAACTCCAACAGCACTTCATCTTTTAGTTCTCGTTTTTCCCAGGGAATAACCGCATAATGTCCCTTCGAGCGCTCCGCGACCCGCTCGATCCAGTTGGCTTCCGCCAATGCGCGAGCCCGCAGCAACGGATGCGTAGTGTTGGTTGCCCGGAAGCTGGCATTCACAATCCACCAGTTGTTATGGATGCCTGCGCGCGCCAAATCATCAGACAAACGCTCCGCTTCAAAAACCGGCGTCGCTTCAGGAAGCGTAACGATAACCACTTCGGTTTCCGCCTCATTGCGCAAACGCGGAAGCAATTGCTGTACCGAAAGCGGGGTTTCTTGCCCCTGAGTACGTTCTACTTCATGATGATAACTTTGCGTAGCGTCTAACAATAACAGCGTATGCCCTGTAGGCGCCGTATCAATAACAACCACTTCGTCGCCTGCTTTAGCCACAATTTCGGCAAAAGCGCGGAAGACAGCAATTTCTTGCGTACACGGCGAGCGAAGATCTTCCTCAATATAAGCCAGATCGTCGCCGCCCATGGTTTCTGCAGCGCGCGCTAACACTTCCTGACGATAGACTTCCAGCTCTTTTTCTTCATCAATATGGCTGAGGGTAATGCCTTTGGCTTTGCTCAAGACAAACTCCAAATGCGCTGCCGGATCGGTTGTCGTAAGCTGCACCTTAGCTCCTTTTTGAGCCAAGCCTAGCGCGATGGCCGCTGCCAGCGTTGTTTTACCGACACCGCCTTTACCCATGGTAAAAATAACTTTTTTACCACTTGCATACAGCTCTTCCACCAGGGTACGCAAAGCCGGCAAGTTGTGCAGACTTTCTACCGCCTCTTCATTCGCTGCTATAGACTGTTCTGGTTTAAGCATCGCACGAATGTTCTCCAGACCCGTTACATTATAAGCGCGCAAAGGAATGCTATAAGGCGGAATGCCAGCCAATTCTTCAGGTATTGACGCCAAGGCTTCTTGTTGCTTGCTTTGCATAGCTTGCGCCAGCTCGTCTGCCGCCAGCTCGTCTACCACTAAGCCGTTCACCACCAGCAATTGGTTCTTAATACCCAAATCGCGCAATTCCATGGAAGAACGCGCCGCCTCTTTAAGGGGCGACTCTTCCGGTCTGGTTACTAAGACAAGGGCAGTCAATTTGCCGTCAGCCAACGTAGCCACAGCTTGCTTGTACATGTCTTTCTGCTCTTCCAAGCCAGCCAGCTGCCCTAAACAAGATGCACCATGCGTGCTTTCGCTGATGAATGAGCTCCAAGCCGAAGGAAGCTGGAGCATCCGCAGTGTATGCCCGGTAGGAGCCGTGTCAAACAAAATGTGATCGTATTTTTGCTGCAACGCATCGTCAGTGATGAAGCGAGAAAACTCATTAAAGGCGGCAATTTCAACCGTACACGAGCCGGAAAGCTGCTCTTCCATATTTTGCAGCACCGAATCCGGCAATTTACCTCGATAGGGTCCAATGACAGACTCGCGGTACTCACGAGCAGCTTCTTCTGGATTTAGATTGGCCACGACTAAACCTGGCACTTCAGCAATAGCAACGCCCTTACCATCCAAATCCCGACCAAATACATCCTGTAGATTGGAGGCCGGGTCAGTGCTGACTAAGAGCACCTTTTTACCTGTATCCGCCAAGGCTACCGCCGTAGCGCAAGCGGTTGACGTCTTACCCACGCCGCCTTTACCGGTAAAGAACAAATACTTGAGCCCCGTTGCCACGTTGGCTTGATACAAAGGAAAGCTCTTCATTAGCAGCAGCCCCCGTCACCGCAGCAACAAGAAGACGACGCCTTTTTAGCCGGCTGTAGATCACTTTCCTGCAAGTCAAACCAAGCTGCTACTTCCGCTGTTGCCGGATAGCCGCCGGTTTGTTTTAGCTCGCCATTTACATAAATGGCTGGCAACGCTTCTACCCCTTTTTCCTGTAACAATTTGCTGATTTCCTTGTTCTCCACAAAGGCTTGGGGTACCGTGGAAAGATTAAAACGCTCTACTGTAATGCCTTTCTTGGCAAGCAAATCCAACATAGTCGATACCCGCAGCAATTCCGGATTAACGCTCGGACCGCAAACACCGGTAGAACAACACATAGCAGGCTCAAAAAAAGTAATTTTTTTCATGATTATACAACTCCTTTATGACTCAATTTTTCTTGTAGCTCTTTTCGGGATGGCGTTAAACAAGCATTCCAATCTACTTGATGATTCAATAAGGAAGACAAATCTTCTTGAAATGACATGTCATTAACGAAATTCCCCTTTAAATATTCGATAAGCACGCCTTCATTAGCTAGAAACATCCCATCCATCTGGTAATTAACCCATTGCCCTTGTTTTACACTTTGTACAATTTTGGCCTGTTTTAACTTAGCCAAATGCCGCGATACATTCGTCTGGCTCATTTGAAGCACATATTCCAGTTCGCATACGCATAAAGGACCGTATAATAAAAGATGGACTATACGCAGCCGACTCTCATCGCCAAGTGCCTTTAACACTTCTAGCATGCAAACCTCCTTTTAATATTCGCGAAATAGAATATATTCATATGTTATCGTTCCTATTTAATTTTGTCAATGTTATTTTTATCCGGATATAAAGCGATACACTTTATACCCGGTCATAACAACAATTAGAATCCCGAAGAGTTGCTTTAAACGTTCTCCTGGCAAAAAGATACTGGTAACTTTTGCTCCGATGAAAGAGCCAATGGCCCCAGCTACGAGGAGGTAAACCAGAATTTCTGTATCAAATTGTGCAGTCTGCCAGTGTGGAATTAGTGCGGAAAACGAAGGCGGGGTTACTGCAAATGCATTAATTCCAGCCGCTTGCTTTGCCTGAAAACCAAGGATAATAAGGGTAGGCATCAATAAAAATCCAGGTCCAACTCCTAAAAAACCACTTAATATGGAAATGGGAATCGCTAAAAGCAATACTAACCGAAAATTCTCTTTCTCCGTTGCAGCTTGCGCTTTACGAAACAGTCGATATACCAAAAAAGATACCGCTGCCAAGTATATATACCAAATATAGTGCTGCGGCACAAACTGAACTAACCAAGAGCCAAGAGGAGCAAATAAAGTGGTCACCGCAGCCAAGGTGATCGCCTTTTTCCAATGCACATATCCGCTACTGGCAAAACCGGCAACCGCAAATAACGCCGTCACACCATTGAGAAGTAAACTGATGGGTTGTACCTGATGCACCAAATCTTGCATGAAAAAGCTTAGAAATGGCACTGCTGCAAAAGCAACCCCCAGCCCCAGCATACCGGAAAGAATCGCTAATACAAATAGTCCCATAATCATGATTTCCATAGTTTCACATCCCTCAGTGTTTTATCCGTTTCTCAAACACTTTCTTTTCAGAGCTACTTACACGATATAGTTTTTCTTTTACTAAAACAGCACTGACTTTAACAGACTGCCAAAATTGTTCAGGCGCAACGTGAAATGGATCTTTGGATAAAATGACTAAATCAGCTAGCTTCTTTTCTTCAATAGTACCTTTTTCATTTTCTTCAAAGCCACTATAGGCCGCACAAATTGTAAACATCCTCAAAGCTTCCTGCACGGACAGGCGTTCTTCTTTTACGGGATGATTTAATGCACAATGCATTCCCCATAACGGATCATAAGGTGTCACTGGGCTGTCAGAACCGCCAACTAGTTTAACACCAAGATCCCGAACACTTCGCATCGGATTAAAAAACCGCATACGTCTTTCACCATACTGCTCAGTAAGTTTCTCAAAGTCTTCTTGCGCAACGTTGGCAAAGGCTGGCTGCATAGAAGCCAGCACATCAAGTTTTGCCATACGCTTCAATTGCGTCAATGTAGGTAATTCCATGTGCTCAATTCGATGTCGACTGTCCAGCCTTTTACATTTTCTTTGTGCTTTTTCCAACGCACTTAACACCGCTTCAATGCCTGCTTCCCCTTCGGCGTGAGCCGCGAATTGCAAGCGGTTTTTATGAGCCTCTAAAACTAGGTGGTCCCAATGTTCCTGAGAATAATTTAATAAACCTCGGTGTACTAATCGCTCCGATTTTCTTTCGAATATAGCCGCAGTATTACTGCCAACCTCCCCGTCTGCCTGCATAGAACCACAGCCGCCAATTCGCAAAAGCTTATTCTTGATAGCACTTTCAACATCATCGGATTGCTCCCAAAACAACAAATGAACAGGTAATTTCCCTTGCAGGCGAACCATCATTTCAGTTAACCGATCCAGCCCCATGGCTCCTTGCATGGTATGAATCGTTGTAAGGCCATGCTGCAACGCTTCATTTACTACCTGAGCAATTCCATTTTCAATTCTTTCTTCTGGAATTTGTCTAATAACAGCGCTATTTATCGCAAACGCCACAGGATCTTTTAAAACTCCTGTTAATTTACCTTCATAAACAAAGGTCCCTTCCTGCTTTGGAGTGACCTGGAACAACTCAATTGCTTTAGAGTTTATAAACGTTTGGTGCCAGGTATAATGCAATACCACAATCGGATGCTTTATTGATGCTTGGTCTAAATCACCTCTAGTCGGAACTCGCCTTTCTTTGAGTTTTGTTTCGTCTAAACCGAAAAAGAGAACAGTCTCTCCTTCCGGTACGGTAGCCGCTACATTTTGAATCATTGTTACCAACTCATGCATCGTCGAAGCATTCGTAACCTGATACCCAATATGCATAATCCCAGTAAGATCTAAATGGCTATGACAGTCTATAAATCCTGGAACAACGGTTTTCCCTTCTAGATCACAATACGACCAACCTTGTTCGAGAAAAGAGTCCATATCATTCGCCGAACCAACGCGAATAATTCGGCCATTATTTACCGCAATGGCCTGCGCTTTGGGATTACGATCATCCATGGTAATAATATTTCCATGAAGCAACACATACTTTTGGGGTAGTTTTTCCTCTAAAAGCATATAAAGCATCCTCTCTATGGTTAGATCCTATGCAAAGCTACGTTTATTAGTCGTTCGTATGCTTATATTCAATTTTAATCATATTTTCTTTTTTCTGATTTGTCAATTATAAATAATCTACTCCGGCTTCAGATAGTCTCTATATTGAAGTAGTATTCAAATTTTGACTGCGATTCTTATAAAAATATAGTTGTATTTTGCAATCAATGCATGTTACAATTAATATAGCAAATTTTAAAGAAAGGAGCTTACTATGGATTCAAAACAAGGAGCTAGCTTACTTAGAGACATCATAAGAATGTCATTAAGAAAACAAGGATATCTGCAAAAAAAAGAAATCTCTTGTTGTGGAATCACACTTACACAATGTCACGCCTTAATTGAAATAGGCAACGCTGGAGAAATGGCAGCAAACGAATGTGCAAAATTGCTGAATCTTGACCGAAGCACTGTAAGTCGCACTCTTGAGAGCATGGTTAAAGGCAACTTGGTAAATCGAAAGGAAAATCCAGAAGATCGCCGATATGTAACCATCGAATTAACAGACAAGGGTCGTAACGTATTTACTTCGATCAATGAAAGTCTGGAGGCATATTACTCGAAAATTATCGACTCAATTCCTAGCGAAAATAGAAGAGTAGTCTATGAAGCTCTGCCGCATTTACTAAAAGCGATTACAGAAAGCACCATGTTCGATACCAAGATCGAAGACTTAATCTCTAAACAGGTTAAAGGAGATGCAAGCAATGAATAAGCTTAGGCAAACGGTCAAGAAAAAATACGCAGAGGCCATTCAAAACAGAACTGGCTGCGGATCCAATAGTTCTTCTTGTTGTGGTGGTACCGGCGGTACAAGTCAAATAACAAGCAACCTATATACACATTTAGAAGTAAGCGAATTGCCCGAAGATATAATCGCTTCTTCGTTTGGATGTGGCAACCCAACTGCTCTTACTGAACTTCATGCAGGTGAAACAGTACTAGATTTAGGCAGCGGAGCCGGTCTCGACGTATTGCTTTCTGCCAAACGAGTAGGACCAACCGGAAAAGCGTACGGCCTTGATATGACCGATGAAATGCTGGAAGTTGCAGAAAAAAACCGTGAATTATCTGGTCTTACAAATGCAGAATTTCTCAAAGGTCATATTGAAGAAA
This sequence comes from uncultured Anaeromusa sp., assembly GCA_964551055.1. Classification (GTDB taxonomy): domain Bacteria; phylum Bacillota; class Negativicutes; order Anaeromusales; family Anaeromusaceae; genus Anaeromusa. The sequence continues at coordinate 7,866 of CAZKCR010000041.1, forward strand.
TCCCCCTTCCAAACGACACGGTTGATGTAATAATATCCAATTGTGTAATCAATCTTTCCGGCGATAAAGACAAAGTCCTTAAAGAAGCATTCCGCGTATTAAAGCCAGAAGGACGTTTTGCCGTTTCTGACATTGTAATTCTTCGCGAATTACCCGAAAAGATAAGAAAAAGCCTCTTAGCTTGGGCCGGTTGTATTTCTGGTGCTATGACAATTTCAGAATACCAAAACAAACTACTCAAAGCAGGCTTCGAAAAAGTTGACGTTGAAATTACACAAACCTATGAGTTTTCCGAAATCGCTAATGATATATATTCAGGACTCACTATAGACGAGCAAGCAAATCTTGAAAATTCGATTGCAAGCGCTTTTATCCGCGCAAGTAAACCTTCTTCAAAATAAGTT
>CAZKCR010000041.1:8369-13531 GCA_964551055.1 uncultured Anaeromusa sp.
TTCTGTGCCTCTATTCTGTTTTTTTTGCAAGCATTTCTTGAACATGAGAAGCTACCTGCACGGCGAAATCTTCAATCTGTTCCCTTGGAAGATTAAATATTTCAAAATATTTTTCCCTGTCGAAATCATATAAAGTTGCTGCTTCAACTATGCTGGGAGAAAAATTCGGAAGACGCATTTGCATCATTTTGGTTCCACAATGCAAGAAGCAGCCTTCAATAACAAGCACGCGAGGAGCTCTTTCAATTATAGTTCTAAAACCAGACTCCCCTGTCATTGCATCTCCTAAACAAATCCTAACCGTTTTTTCTCTCGCCCTTTGATACGCTACCATATTGGCAGCTACCCTAGCAACTTCACCTTTGATGCATCCTCCTTCGCAGGCCATTATGGCTATCTTTGGTTCTCCTTCCATCTTTTTCTCAACATACCGAGCTCCTTCCGGACAAACCCGTACATTACTATTTCCAGCATGGCACGCCCCCATATAACAGCCTCCTTAAGCTCCAATTATTTGTTTTGCTCCTTGTCTTTTGTATCTAGTTTGAAAAAGTCTCCACAACACGAATGACTATTTTGACCGCAGCAACCCAGCATACCCATTTTCTTTCTAAAGAAAAAGCAAACACCCATAAACAACATAGCAACTAGCGCCATCATGGCTAAACAAAACAACCAGCCACTTTCATTCAAGCAACTCGTTGAATTCCACCACATTCGATTCACCTCTTTGCTCAATTCAAACTACTCAATGTACATCTTTGCCTTTGCAATTTCCTTATCACTAACCGATAAGTTGCTATTTTTTTCAAAACCAACTTCTGTCAACACAGTATGACGATGGACCACAATTCCGGCTTTTTCAAGAGTTTTTCTTGCACACCGAACGCTACATCCATCAATGGCAATTACTTTATTTGCCTCTTTCGCTGTCCGTACAATCCCTTCTACCTGTCCGCCAATTCCAGCTAAACAAAATAGCTTTCCTTTGCCTTCCACCGTCAATGCTTTACCCACTTCATTTGCCAGTTGTCCTACGTTAGAGCCTCCTGCGCATGTAAAAAGCAAAGCCAACTCATTATTCTCTTCTCCTAACATCTATACCCCCCTTTCTTATCCAATGGTTTCTTTAGCTTTTGCAGCAACTATGGCTAGCAAGCAATTCCTGCTCTGCCATCCTTGTTGTGTTTTTTCCAGTAATTTCTTTAATATATTCATCCATTTTATAAGCTGCGCCCTTTCGCACTGCCTTGCCTGTTGCAATCGCCTCAAGAATGTCACTCTCATCAATTCCGTTTTCTTTTGCTTTCGCAACATGGTACTGCAAGCAAGGCTGACAATTAACACCAACAGAAACACCTATCGAGATTAAAGAACGTACTTGTTCAGAAATAGCCATATTTTACACCCCCTTTTTCTTATATAGACGAAAAACGAATAGAAAAAGATACATTTTAACAAAAAAATACCGCCTGCCTTTATTAGACAGACGATACTTAACACGCACCTTAAATTGTGTTATTACTTTTTAGGATCACAAATGAATTCATTTCTTTCATCCCAAGAAAAATTGCATGCATTGGTAAGCTCTTCTTTGAGTCGCTTTTTCCCTCGATGAAGGCGCGTTTTCACAACCCCGATGTTTAACCCCAAAATATCGGCAATTTCTTGATTTGAAAATCCGCCCAACTCGCTTAATACGATTACTAGTCGATAGTTCTCTGGTAAGTCATCAATAACGCCTCGAATGCACTGGTTCATTTCTTTATGAATTGTATCGAGTTCCACCGAAGCCCCTCGTCGAGTATTGGTCAACCCGCTTTCTCCCTGTTCTTGTAAGGGAACTTGTTTTGCTGCAAAACGGCAAGAAGCTTTTTTCAGCCGATCAAGCGCCATATTAGTAGCAATTCGGTAGATCCAGGTCGAAAGTTTTGCTTCATGTCGAAAGTCTGCTAAGTTGGAATTTACTTTAAGAAAAACCTCTTGCACAACTTCTTCAGCTTCTCTTGGCTCCAAAAATTTAAGCAAATATCGTTCTATAGGTTTTGCAAACTCTTGGTATATAACAGTAAACTCTCTCTCTTCCGGCTTCACAACACACCTCCGATAACTACGTTTTGCTTGCTCTTTACTTGCACTTTGCGTCAACTACCATTAGCACGATAAGCACTCCGGTTCCGCTGTTCCACTTCTTTGGCAAAAATAAACTTTATGATCTGCTCGGTCGTTTTCTCATCCATTTCGCAAAATTTTATTGATGCAAAATGTTTTTGGTCTTCTGCTTTAGGATACGTAATACGGACAAATTCTCCCTTTGCATCCACGACCTCATTTTCGCCTAAAGCCAAACTAATGATTACATTAGATCCTTCCGGCGGAACGGCTGGCATGACCACTTGCAAACCGCCCGCACTAATATCCTTGGTATAGGTTTTCGTCACTTTCCGCTGCATCTTTGTATCGACATATTCCAAGACTACTTCTAAAATGGTTTTCACCCTGACATATTGGCGTTGTTGACTGCGCTGCATATAGCTTGGCAAAGAAAGCTCCCATAGCTTCCCCTCTTGCATGTGGTGTCTTACCACCTTCGCTTCAAAAAAATAAGCGCACTCTACGGAGGTAATCCGCCCTTTCAAAACATCGCCAACACATGACTTCAATTCTTCTTTTTCTCGCTGCGGCACGCAAATAAACAATGATTCAGCATTGACTGAGTCAATAAAGCTTGAGAAAACAACCATCTCATTGGTTTCTACGTCCTCACATACTACATCGAGCTTTTCTAAAGCGCGGAAAATACCTATCTCCATAACTACCTCCAGCTTTATCTCAAATCAGACAGCTTAGCCTCAGCACTCCGTAAGCCATTTGCCTAATTTTATGTTCTTTCGGCAACAACGAATAATTTCCTGCATAGAAAAAGCGCCAAGACTTCGGTCTCAGCGCCCCGCTCCCCCAACCTATGATAACTTCAAATAGAGGTTTACCTGCATCGACTTTCTTTACTCGATAAACCCACGCTCCCGCATGCGGTTCATATCGGTAAAGTGCGCCATACCGGTCAGCATCTTCCGATAACCCAATTTTTGATAAAAGGCTTCCTTGCCTGGACTTGCATAAAGTATCACATTGATATCGCCTAGCTTTTTATGAAGCTCATCCATAACTAACTTTCCTAGCTTCTTCCCCTGGTATTCAGGCAAAACGGCGATATCATATACCGCAGCTTGATAAGCACCATCAGAAATCATCCGACCACATGCTATAATCACCCCGTCATGAACAACAAAGACCACTCGATAGCTGTTTTCAAAAGCCTTTTTCGTTACTTCAACAGAATGGACAGCTAAGCCAGCTTCTTTAATAAGCTCGCAAACAGCAAGCCAATCCGTCCCCTCACAATCAGTTTTTACTTGATAGTGCATGGTATTCCTCCTTGGTTAGCTCAGGGCTTAAATAAGCCATGCCGTTCCACTTTGCATACGCGAGTAGCAAAGCTATCGTACCACACATCCGCTCCCAGCTTTTGGGCTTTCCGATGCTGTTCGTTATTTTTCCAAACAGCTATCGCTTCAAGGGAAGCCCAATAGGATACAGTAATGCCAACGCCATTCGCCTCTCGAACGCTTTCCGCCCCTAAAAATCCTTGCTGCTCCGCCCCTAATGCCGCAATATGTTCCGCCATTTCCGCATAACCTTTATCTTCATACCCTTTCATAGAAGTAAAAATAACGGCATAATACGGTGGCTGCGGCGTTTTAGCAATATGCTCCATATAAACACTCCCTCCATTCATTCCTATTGTTACCCAAACTAGCTGCCTCTAGTTTTTAGAAATGCATTTTTACGAAATAAGCTAGATTATCGAAGTACTTCTTCCCCTATTGCACTCTTATTTTCGATAATACGAATCGTGTTGTCAATTTTTTCAAATATTTCATTAGATAAAGTTTCCGCTTCTTTAAGATATTTGCCTGCAGCAGCCTCATCCGCGACTCGAACTGCGTCTACAACTTTATCGCCAATTTTATGAAATTGATCATGTATTTCATCGATCGAAGCCCATTGCGCTTTCACATCCACATTCTCCATCGTAATGGAATGATAAAAATGACCGAAAGCGCAGCGTTTTGAGTCCGTTTGGATAGGATATATTTTCATCTCTTCAACAATTCGCTTGAGATTTTTCACCCAATTCCCATGCGCCTCTTTTGCTTTTTTTAAATTCATCAACAGATCTTGATTCGAAATAGAATGAATACCACCGTTTAATGCGGCAACCATTTCACGCACAACGTCACTCAACTCCGTATCAATATGAGAAATTTGTTTAGCGTTTTCTTGGCTCTCCACCGCATCCTTATGAATATCTTGCGTCATTCCATGAAGTTTTTCCGCATCAGAAGCAGACAGCATCATCGCCTGATTAACTTGTTGCGCAGACTCCTTAACGTGAACCATCAATTGCGAAATATCATTAACTTCCACTACAGTATGTTTTAGCATTTCTACATTTCTGTGAATCGTTCCTGAAATGGTATCCAGTTTTTCATTCATTAAGTTAGTCGAGCTTAAGGTATTAAGCAAGCTTTCTTTACCGCCCTGCGCAGACACCTGAATATTATTTACAAAGCCTCTCATGTTTTGTAAATTATCTTTCGTACTATCCGCCAATTTCCGAATCTCCGAAGCTACAACAGCAAATCCTCTGCCCATTTCACCAGCTCTAGCGGCTTCAATCGAGGCATTTAAGGCCAGTAAATTCGTCTGTTCCGCAATCGCCGCCACGCCATTCACAATCTCACTGATGTTTGCCGCCATAGTAGTAAGTTCTTCAATTTGGACGCTCATTTTCTTAGTGTCTTCAACAACCTGTTCTTTTAAATCGACCAATTCACCAATTTGCATCATACTCTCATCATTCTTTTTTATAAGTGAATCCGCTGAATTAGACAGTACCTGCATCTTATGCGCGGTTTGCTCTACCGTGTCGTTCACGTCGTTCATACTTGCTGTTATTTCTTCCACAACTGCCAAATTAGATTCGCTTAACAACGCCATTTGTTTGGCAAACTGCGATAATTCATATGCAGAGTGAGTCATTCTAACATCAAATTCGCTTAGCGTGGAAACCGTCGGTAGCATGCGCTTACACGAAC